>NZ_BCBW01000039.1:0-170803 GCF_001315805.1 Olleya sp. ITB9 | reverse complement strand
CTTTTTTATAATGATTGCTAAACGTCTTATTTAGCCTCAGCGTAACGTTTTTCTACTTCGTTCCAGTTAATTACATTAAAGAAAGCTTCAATATAATCTGGTCTTCTGTTTTGGTAGTTTAAGTAATAAGCATGCTCCCAAACATCTAATCCTAAAATAGGTGTTCCTTCACAACTTACTCCTGGCATTAATGGGTTATCTTGATTTGGTGTAGAGCACACTTCAACCTTACCTCCTTTATGCACACATAACCAAGCCCAACCAGAACCAAATTGTGTTGCTGCAGCTTTACTAAAAGCATCTTTAAAAGCATCAAAACTTCCGTAAGCAGCTTCAATAGCATCTTTTAAGCCTCCAGACAAACGTCCTTTGTCTTCCGGATTCATAACTTCCCAAAATAATGAGTGGTTATAAAAACCTCCTCCATTATTTCTAACAGCCATATTATTCATATCTAAATTAGCAAGAATATCTTCAATAGATTTTCCTTCTAAATCAGTACCTTCTATTGCACCATTTAACTTGGTTGTGTAACCGTTGTGGTGTTTAGAGTGATGTATTTCCATTGTACGTGCATCAATGTTTGGTTCTAATGCATCATACGCATATTTTAGTTTTGGTAATTCAAAAGCCATAAGTGTATGTTTTTTAGTGTTAATATTCAATTATTTCAAAATTAAACATTAAAGCTTTCAATTGAAAATATTTATTGAATCTATTATTTCTATTTAATAATATTTTAACAAGCCTATTTAATTATTAAAGATAGTCTCAAAATATATTTAGCAACCATAATTTTGTTATTATCTTGTCTAAAATTATAGTAAATGTCAACAACTACACCCTTTAAAGTTTATGATGCTTCTGCTGGAAGTGGTAAAACCTATACACTAGTTAAGGAGTATTTAAAATTGTTATTTACTAATAAATTTAATGATGGTTTTAAGCAAATTTTAGCCATAACATTTACCAATAAAGCGGTTGGCGAAATGAAATCTAGAATTTTAGATACCTTACACCAATTTGCAAACCCTAACATTTTAGAAGGTAATGACAGTATGTTTTTGGCTATTTGTAGTGAGTTACGCTTAGAGCCTAAAACAGCACACAATAAAGCAATTGCAATGTTAAATACAATCATGCATAATTACGCAGCTTTTGACATTTCTACCATAGATGGTTTTAACCATAAACTAATCAGAACCTTTGCTCATGATTTAAAAATACCAATTAATTTTGAAGTCGAGCTTGACACACCAACCTTACTTAATCAAGCTGTTGATAGTCTGATTGCAAAAGCTGGCACAGACAAAAAACTGACTAAAGTTTTAATAGATTTTGCTTTAGAAAAAGCTGATGATGACAAAAGTTGGGATGTTTCAAGAGATTTTAACAGCACTGCCAAAGTACTTATTAATGATAACGATATTCCTTATTTTGAAAGTATCAAACATAAAACTATTGAAGATTTTAATGCATTAAAATCAAATTTAATTCAACAAATTAAAGCTAGTGAAACCCTAATATCCGAATCTGCAAAGGCTATTTTGGACATTTTTGCTGCTAATGGATTAGACAAAGCAAGCTTTACAAGAGGCACATTATTTAATCATTTTGTAAAAGCTTCCGTTTTAGACTTTGATAAGCTTTATGACAATTTACTAGCTAAAAATATAGCTGAAGGAAAAATTTATACAGCTAAATTGGATTCCGCGAAAGCGTTAATCATAGACCAATTATTACCAGATATAGATCGTGCTTACCATAAAATTAAAACTGCTGTTTTTGATTTAAAGTTTAAAAAATCAGTATATAAAAGTAGCACACCTTTATCTGTTTTAAATGCTATAAATCAAGAACTAAACACTATAAAAGAAGACGAAAATAAGTTGTTAATATCCGAATTTAATACACTTATTAGTAAAGAAATTAAAAATCAACCAACACCTTTTATTTACGAACGTTTAGGTGAAAAATTTAGACATTATTTTATTGACGAATTTCAGGACACATCAGAAATGCAGTGGACTAATTTAATTCCTTTAATAGAAAACACATTAACAGGTCAAAACCTAAAAGGTCAACAAGGTACAGCCATGCTGGTTGGAGATGCTAAACAGGCTATTTATAGATGGAGAGGTGGAAAAGCAGAGCAATTTATTGGACTGACACAAATGGACAACCCGTTTCCTATTGAAAAAAATGTTGTGCGATTAGAACACAATTACCGAAGTTTTAAAAACGTAATTGATTTTAACAATCAGTTTTTTGATTTTTTATCTTCTAACAGTTTTAGCAATTCAGAATATGCCACATTATACAAAAATGCACCGCAAAAACCTGTTATAAAACATGATGGTTATGTACACCTTAATTTTTTAGATATTCAAAAAGAAGATGATCAGGACGTATTATTTCCAGAAACTGTTTTAGATACCATCACTAATTGTCTAAACAATAATTACCAACTAAAAGATATTTGTGTTTTAGTACGAAAGAAAAAAGAAAGTGTAGCTATAGCAGAATTTTTAAGCGATAAAGGCATACGTATTACTTCATCTGAAACCATGTTAATAAACAATTCTGAACATGTAAGGTTAATTGTTAACGTGTTTAGACTTCTGGTAAACCCAAATAACCTAGAAGTTAGAGTCAGTGTTTTAGACTACATTGCAGATCAAAACAATATTGAAGACAAGCACCTATATTTTAAATCAAATTTAGACTTAGATCTTCAAGAGTTTTTTGACAATTTAAAGCAATATAATGTTGATTGTAATCCAAATTATCTTATCCAATTATCGCTATATGACTTAACCGAAACCATAGTAAGAAGTTTTAATTTAGCGCAAACATCCAATGCATACATCCAATATTTTTTAGATGTTGTTTTAGACTATTCTCAAAAACAAATTTCTGATATTCCTGGATTTTTAGACTATTATGATTCTAAAAAAGATACTCTTGCAATAGTTTCTCCAAACAATCAAAATGCGGTTCAAATCATGACCATCCATAAATCAAAAGGCTTGGAGTTTCCGGTTGTTATTTTTCCTTATGCTCAATTGGATATTTACAGAGAAATAGAACCAAAGGAGTGGTTTCCGTTAAATGAAACAAACTACAGTGGGTTTTCAAAAATATTACTAAACTATAATAAAGATTTTGAATTCTTTGGATCTATTGGAGAAGCAATACACACAAAACATAGGTCAGAACAAGAATTAGACAACTTAAACCTTTTATATGTTGCGTTAACAAGACCTGTAGAACAACTATATATTATTTCTAAAAAAGAAAAAGAGACCAAAACAGGTGTCACTTTAAAAACATATTCCGGCTTATTAACAAACTACTTAATGCATAAGGGATTGTGGAATGAAAACCAATTAGAATATACTTTTGGTAATCCAAAAAGAGAAATAACACCAGATGCAAACATTGAAACCAGCAAAGAAATTGAACAATTTATAAGTGTAGATAAATTGGATCATAATATTAAAATAATCACTAAATCTGGATTTTTATGGGATACAGATCAGCAAAATGCCATAGAAAAGGGTAACTTAATACATGATATTATGGCTGATATTAATACAAAGGATGATATCGATAAGGCTATAACAAACTACTTAAATGATGGTTTAATAAATAACAAGCAAGCAACTCTTTTAACTCAAACTATAAATCAAATAATAAATCATGAAGAAATAGCGCAATACTATACAAATGATTACCAAATTTATAACGAGCGTGATATTATATCAAAATCAGGAGCAATTATAAGACCAGATCGCTTAGTCATAAAAAACAACACAGTAAGTATTATTGATTACAAAACTGGGCTTCCTGACCCTAAATACAGAGAACAACTAGAAAACTACTCTGATATTTTAAAAGAGATGGATTATAAAATTGATCAAAAAATATTGATTTACATAAACGAAAATATAAAATTAGTAACCTATTAAATCAAAAGAATTTTAACAACACATAACTATAAAGCAAACATTAATTAAATTTGCACTACTAAAACAACAAACATGTATAGCAGTATCAAACAACATTTACAACAAGAAATACAAGATATAAAAGATAATGGTCTATTTAAAGAAGAGCGTATAATAACCTCTGCACAAGGTGCCGAAATAACTTTAAATACAGGTGAAACAGTCCTAAACTTTTGCGCAAATAACTATTTAGGGTTATCATCTCATCCAGAAGTAATTAAAGCAGCACAAGACACCATGGACACTCATGGATTTGGAATGTCTTCTGTTAGGTTTATTTGCGGTACACAAGACATACACAAAACCTTAGAAGAAAAAATAGCCAATTTTTATGGCACTGAAGATACCATACTTTACGCAGCAGCATTTGATGCCAATGGTGGTGTTTTTGAACCTCTATTAGGTAAAGAAGATGCAATTATATCAGACTCTTTAAATCACGCTTCAATAATCGATGGCGTTAGACTATGTAAAGCTGCGAGATATAGATATCAAAACAATGATATGGCAGACTTAGAAAAACAACTAATTGACGCTAACAAAAATGGAGCAAGATTTAAAATTATTGTTACCGATGGTGTATTTTCCATGGATGGCTTAGTAGCTCCTTTAGACAAAATTTGTGACTTAGCAGACAAATATGATGCAATGGTTATGATTGATGAATGTCATTCCGCTGGTTTTATTGGAGAAACAGGTCGAGGTACATTAGAAGAAAAAGGTGTTATGGACCGAATAGATATCATTACCGGAACTTTAGGTAAAGCTCTAGGAGGAGCAATGGGAGGATATACAACAGGAAAAAAAGAAATTATTGAATTGCTACGTCAACGTTCTAGACCATATTTATTTTCAAACTCATTAGCACCTGCTATTGTTGGAGCGTCAATTAAAGTTTTTGAAATGCTAGACAAAGACAATTCGCTTAGAGACACTTTAGAAGAAAATACAAATTTTTTCAAAAAAGGAATGAAAAATGCAGGTTTTGACATTATAGATGGTGACTCTGCAATTGTACCAGTTATGTTATATGATGCAAAATTATCTCAAACCATGGCAAATATGCTTCTAGATGAAGGTATTTATGTTATTGGATTCTTTTTTCCAGTAGTGCCTAAAGAAAAAGCAAGAATACGAGTGCAGTTATCTGCTGCTCACACAAAAACACATTTAGAAAAAGCCATCAAAGCCTTTATTAAGGTAGGTAAAGCACTGGAAATTATTTAGAAACAATCATAATTGGGTCGCAAAAAGAGGATATAATCAATATTTTTATATATTTGTCTTTGTTAATATTATTTAACAACTTATTTTTGCTTCTAATTAACACTTAAAAATTAAATTTTTGAATATGAAAAATCTTAGCAGATTATTGTTCACAATGTTACTTCTAACAAGTATGGGTAACGTTATGGCTCAAGACGAAAACAACCCGTGGGCTATTAACTTCGGTATCAACGCAGTAGATGTATATCCTGTAGGAGAAGATGCTCCTCAAGGAGGATACTTTGAAGAATTCTTTAACGTAGAAGATCACTGGAGTATATTACCTTCATTATCAACTATCTCTGTTTCTAAATATGTTGGAGATAACTTCTCTATACAAGCAGGTGGTTCTATCAACAGAATTAACAAATGGGGACAAACAGAAGACAACTTCACAAACCCTAGTTTAAGAGTTAATGATTTAGCATATTATGCTGTAGATGGTAACGTAAGATACCATTTTGCAAATATAATTGGATCTTCAAAATTAGACCCTGCAGTTGGTATTGGAGGTGGTTACACATGGATCGAAGAAGGTGCATATAACACATTCTCTACAGAAGCTGGTTCTAACAATTCAGTTGGTGCAGGAACATTAAACGCATCTTTAGGATTAACTTACTGGTTTACTGACAACATTGGTTTTTACGTAGAATCAAAATATAAGCATTCTTTTGAGGATTACTTAACTAAGCATTTCCAACATTCTGCAGGATTATCTGTTAGATTTGGAGGAACTGACACTGATGGTGACGGAATATATGACAAAAACGATGCTTGTCCAGATGTACCTGGTTTAGAAGCTTTCAACGGTTGTCCTGATACTGATGGTGATGGAATCGAAGATGCAAAAGACTCTTGTCCAAACGAAGCTGGTTTAGCTGAGTTTAACGGATGTCCTGACACTGATGGAGACGGTGTAGCAGATAACAATGATGACTGTCCAACAGTTAAAGGTTTAAAAACATTAAAAGGTTGTCCTGATGCTGATGGTGACGGTGTAGCTGACGCTAAAGATAAATGTCCAAGTGAAGCTGGTCCTGCTGCAAATGGAGGATGTCCTTGGCCAGATACTGATGGTGACGGTGTATTAGACAAAGATGATAACTGTCCTAAAGAAGTAGGTACTGTAGCAAACAATGGTTGCCCAGAAGCTCCAGCTGTACCAGACCAAGTTGTATTAGATAAATTAAATAGCTATGCTAAAACTATCTTATTTGACACTGGAAAATCAAGCTTCAAAAAAGAAACTTACTCTGTATTACAGTCTATTACTGCAATATTAAAAGAATACCCAGAGGCTAACTTTACAATCGAAGGTCACACTGATAGCGTTGGAAGTAAAACTACTAACCAATCATTATCTGACTCTAGAGCTAACGCTGTAATGGCTTACTTAATCGAAAACGGAATTGATTCTGCTAGATTAAATGCTTACGGTTTTGGTGAAGATTACCCAATCGACAGCAACAAAACTAAAGCTGGAAGAGTTAACAACAGACGTGTTGAAGTAAAACTTAAAAAATAAGTTTTAGTCAAACACTAAATTTTATAGAAAAACGCTTCGGGAAATCGAAGCGTTTTTTATTTTTATATAATGACAAACTTTATTCAAGATGTAATTCTAGATTTAAAAAATCAAAACGCATCTTTTAGCGATCTAATCTTTATACTTCCAAGTAGAAGAGCTGGTGTGTTTTTGAGAAATGAATTAAGCTTGGTGTTAAATCAAACAATATTAGCTCCTAAAATTCTGAGTATTGAAAACTTTGTAGAAGATTTGTCCAATTTAAAATCAGTAAGTAATACTGAATTACTCTTTCAATTTTATAATACATATTTAGAGTTAACACCAGAAAACCAAAGAGAACCATTTGATGCTTTTACAAAGTGGTCTCAAATTATACTTCAAGATTTTAATGAGATAGATCGTTATTTAATCCCTCAAAAAAAAATATTCGATTACCTAAAAGCTATCAAGGATTTAGAACATTGGTCACTTCAAGCTAACCAAACTGAATTAGTGACTAATTACTTAAGTTTTTGGAATAAATTAAATGACTACTACACACACTTTACAAAAAAATTAATTGACAACCGTCAAGGCTATCAAGGACTATTATATCGTGAAGCTTATAACAATATAGAGTCTTATATTGAAGAAAGTAATTCAAAACACGTATTTCTTGGTTTTAATGCGCTTAATGAAGCAGAGGAACACATCATACAAAAATTAATTAAAAATCATTTAGCATCGATTTATTGGGATACGGATCAAACATTTATTGAAAATAAAATACATGATGCTGGCTTATTTATTAGACAGCATAAAACTAATTGGAGTGTATTTGAAAAACAACCGTTTAATTGGCTAAACAATTATTATAAAACGGATAAAAACATCAACATATATGGAGTACCTAAAAATATAGGGCAAGCTAAAGCTGTTGGAAAAATACTAGATAACTTATCAAGCACAGACCCAAATCTAAAAAATACAGCAGTTGTTTTAGGAGATGAAAACCTATTAATTCCAATACTTAACTCGGTACCAAAATCTGTAGATGTTTTAAACGTGACTATGGGATTTCCTTTAAAGACTATACCCTTAGCTTCTTTATTTGAACATTTATTTAACCTTCAAAAAAAGCATAATAACAAACTTTATTATAAAGAAGTTATTAGCCTATTATCACACCAATATATTCAACCATTATTTAATAACGGAAGTGCAATTACACTTATTGATACAATAAATAAAAACAATATAGTGTATTTAAACGAAACTTCGTTGTTAGAAATAACTAAAGAGGAAACTTCATTAATAAAGCTACTGTTTGGAAATTGGAAAAATAACCCAAATATAGGTTTAGAAAATTGTTTCGAACTAATAACAACAATTAAAGAACAACTTTCAGAAGATAAAAAAACAAACCAATTAGGTTTAGAGTATCTATTTAGGTTTAACACCTTGTTTAATGAAGTAAAACGTTTAAACGACACATATAATCACATTAAAGACATTAAAGGTTTATATAGTATTTACAAAGAATTATTAAGCTCTGAAACTTTAGATTTTCAAGGAGAACCGTTACAAGGTTTGCAAATAATGGGAATGTTAGAATCACGTGTACTTGATTTTGAAACTGTTATTATTACCAACGTAAATGAAGGTATTTTACCATCAGGAAAAACAAACAATTCTTTTATTCCTTTTGATGTTAAACTAGAAAACAAACTACCTACGTACAAAGAAAAAGATGCAGTTTACACCTATCATTTTTACCATTTGTTACAACGTGCTAAAAATGTTTACATTTTATATAACACCGAAATTGACACATTATTAGGTGGCGAAAAAAGTAGGTTTATCAATCAGCTAGAATTAGAAGGCATACATAAAATTAATCATCAGATATTAACACCAAAAATTCCTAATTACAAAAAAGAATTAGCTGTAATTACTAAAACAGAATCTATAATTAGTCAACTAAAAACAATTGCGCAAAAGGGTTTTTCTCCTTCATCATTGACAAGCTATGTTCGTAATCCTATTGATTTTTACTATCAAAAATTATTAGGAATCTCTGATTTAGAGGAAGTGGAAGAAACCATAGCTGCAAACACATTGGGTACTGTTGTGCATAATACTTTGGAGGCTTTATATATCCCTTTAAAACAACAGTTTTTAACAGTAGAAATTATAAAATCGCTCAAACCTAAAATTGATGAATTAATTACCAAGTATTTTAAAGAAGAATATAAGGATGGTGACATGACTAAAGGAAAAAACTTGATTGTTTTTGAAATTGCTAAACGTTATGTTTTAAACTTTTTAAACCTTGAGATAAAATCATTAGAAGCAGGAAATACTATCAAGATAATAGATTTAGAAGCCCAAAGCAACCAAGTCTTTACAACAGTTAAAGGTTTAAATTTTTCTATAAAATTACGAGGAACTGTTGATAGAATAGATGAATTTAATGGCGTTACAAGAATTATAGATTACAAAACAGGTAAAGTAGACCAAAGCAAGGTTTCGGTTATTGAATGGGATGATGTATTGACAGATTATACTAAATACAGCAAATCATTTCAGGTATTAATGTATGCCTATATGCTAAAAAAAATGAATCTTGTAGAGTTACCTTTAGAAGCAGGTATAATTTCATTTAAAAACTTAAGTGCTGGTTTTATTCCTTTTACAAAAAAAGAACAAGTTAGAGGTGGTAATAAAACAACACTAATTACAGCTGAAATTTTAGAAGAATTTGAAATTCAACTACATAAATTAATTCTAGAGATTTTTAATCCAGAAATAGATTTTATAGAAAAAGAATTATAATGGAAATTAAGAATGAAGTTTTAAATAGAAAAGCACAAAAACCAATTATTTTTGATTTGTTTTTTAAACAAACTAACAAACCTAAGGCGTTGGTTATTTTTTGTCATGGATATAAAGGTTTTAAAGATTGGGGACCATGGGATCTTGTTGCGCAACATTTTAAAAATAACGATTTATTTTTCGTGAAATTTAATTTTTCTCATAATGGAGGAACAGTTAAACAACCTATAGACTTTCCTGATTTAGATGCTTTTGCAGAAAATAATTACAGTAAAGAGCTGCAAGACCTTGATGATTTAATTAACTATTTACTGAGTCAAAATAATGACTATTTATCAGAAATAGACATTAATAATATTACACTAATTGGACATTCTAGAGGTGGAGGCATAGCAACTATTAAAGCATCTGAAGACTCTAGAATAACCGACTTAATAACGTGGGCTAGTGTCTGTGCATTTGGAAAACGAACATCTACTACAGGAGATTTAAAGCAATGGAAAATTGATGGTGTAAAATATGTTTTAAACGGAAGAACAAAACAGCAGATGCCGCATAATTATCAATTTTATTTAGATTATAAAGCCAATAAAGAGCGATTAAACATAGAAAAATGTTGTAAAAAAATAAAGATTCCACATTTAATAATTCATGCTATTGATGATCCATCTGTTAAATTTGAAGAAGCTAAAAATCTTCATAAATGGAACCCAAATAGCAAATTATTTAAATTAGAAAACAGTAATCATGTGTTTGATGGTAAACACCCTTGGGAGGAAAAGAATCTTCCTAAAGCTTTGGAAGCAGTAACAAAACAAAGTCTAATGTTTATTACCTAACCATATACTAAACACCATAATGATTATTATATAGTATTGATAATAAATATTCAAACAAAGTACTTTTATTTCAAACCACTTAGCACTAAAACAGGAAAACTAGCAATGTAAAAATCACGCTTTAAAATGCTGTTTTTTTCCCACATTTTATTAAAAAAACCACGTTTACGTCTAACTACACAAAGTAAATCTGGATTTACTGCTTGATGATGCTCTAAAACACCTTGGTATGTCGTTGCATTTTCTGTTTCAACTTTATGATCAATTAAACTATCAAGTTGGTTATTTACTACAAAATCTTCGGTTTTATTAAAAGAAGTTTTTACAAGTAATAAATTTAAAGAAGCATTAAAATGTTCTTTTATATTAATTAAAGGTTTTAAAGCATCAACCTTTTGTATTACTGTAGATTTTAGTGCAAATAAGACAGAGTGAATAGGCTCAAACACATAGTTTTCAGGAACTATAATAGCAGGTATATTGGTTTGCTTAATGATTTTACCAGAAGTTTTGCCTAAATACACATCGTCTTTATCAGAGTTTGTTCTTGGCTCAACTAACAACAAGTCAATATTTAAATTAGAGCAGACGTCATTTAATGTTTTAATTAACTTTCCTTTTAAAGCCTTAACCTCAATATCTACATTTTTAGTATCTAATTTTGAAACTAATTCATTTAAAAAATCTAAACTGTCACGTTCTAAAATCTCATCTACCTTAGTCATTGATCCTGACATGGTGTATACATTATAAATTTGTACAATATATAATTTAGCCTCAAACTGTTCTGCAAAATCAACTGCATATTGTAAATGACTTTGAGCGTTTTGAGAAGATCCTACTGCAACTAAAATAGAGTTCATAAAATATGTGTTTAGAATACAAAAATAGAGAAATTAATTAAGTTAATTTAAACCAAAGTTTTACGACCTTTACATCTTAACATTCAGTTTACATTTTGAGTCTTTCCATAAGTATAAAACATATAAATAAATTGGCTATTCCAGCTTTAATTGCTGGCATATCAGAGCCCATTTTATCATTAACAGATGCTGCTGTTGTGGGTAATATTCCTGCCAATGCAACAGTATCTTTAGCTGCTATTGGTATTGTAACCACATTTTTATCAATGTTAATTTGGGTTTTAGGGCAAACGCGTAGCGCTATTTCTTCAATAATATCACAACATGTTGGAGCTAATAAATTAGAGCAAGTCAAAAATTTACCAGCTCAAGCTATTTTAATAATCACCACTTTAAGTTTAATTATAATTGCAACCACCTACCCTTTTGCCTCACAAATATTTAAACTATATAATGCCTCTGGTTTAATTTTAGACTATAGTGTGAACTATTATAAAATCCGTGTATTTGGATTTCCGTTTACATTATTTGTTATAGCAGTGTTTGGCACTTTTAGAGGTTTACAAAACACTTTTTACCCAATGATAATAGCTATTATTGGAGCTAGTTTAAATGTAATTCTAGACTTTGTATTGGTTTATGGTATTACAGACCTAATACAACCAATGCATATTAAAGGTGCGGCTTATGCAAGTGTGATAGCACAAATTATAATGGCTATAATGTCAGGTTATTTACTGTTAACCAAAACCTCAATTCCTTTACGTGTTACGTTTCCGTTTAATAAGCAAATCAACAATTTTGCTTTAATGATATTAAACTTATTTGTACGCACATTAGCACTAAACATAACCTTATATTTTGCAACAAAATATGCGACAAGTTATGGCGAAAACTACATTGCAGCTTACACAATTGCTATTAATTTATGGTTTTTAGGCGCTTTTATAATAGACGGTTATGCAAGTGCTGGTAATATTTTATCTGGCAAATTATTAGGCGAAAAAAGCTATAATTTATTAATACAACTTAGCAACACTTTAATTAAAATAGGAATACTACAAGGTATTGTAATAGCTGTTTTAGGTACCATTTTTTATTACCCAATAGGACAGATTTTTACAAAAGAACCCGAAGTTTTAAATCAATTTTACAATATATTCTGGATCGTATTAGCCATGCAACCACTATGTGCATTAGCCTTTATTTTTGACGGAATGTATAAAGGTTTAGGTCAAATGAAAGTTTTACGAAACCTATTATTAATATCCACAATATTGGTTTTTATACCTGTATTATTAATAACAGATTATTACAATTTAAAACTAACAGGAATTTTTATAGCTTTTACCTTTTGGATTATAGCTCGTGGTGTACCGTTAATTATATATTTTAGAAAACAATTTTTACCACTTACTTAAAACACGTAACTTTACAACATAAATTTAACAAAAAATGTTGTTAGCACTACTGCAAGTAAATATTGAAGAAAAAATTAAAAACGCTCCAAATGACAACTATCAAATTGGTATTTTAATTGGATCCTATTTACCATTAATTGCGTTAGTAATAATAGCTTATTTGTTATATAGATATAATAAAAACCGAAACAAAGCACAATAAAACATGAGCGATTTACTTTTTCCACTACTAGCACTATTTGTTATCATAGCCTACTTTTATAACAAGTTTCGTAATCGTAGATAATTAACGCGTTTTAAGCCAACCAGTAATACTTAATCTTTTAGTATGTACTGGTTTGACTTCGTGTTCTAAAATTTGGCTTTCAAAAATTACAACACGACCAGGAAAAGGATAAATAACGCGCTCTACTTCTTTACCATTTTTGTTTAAATACAACACTAATTCTCCACCATTTTCAGGTAACCAATCTTCATGATTTAGATAACATACAAAAGACAATTTACGTCTATCATCATTTTTAAACGTATCCAAATGACGCTTATAAAATGTACCTTTGGGGTAAATCGCATAATGAAACTCTTTATGTAAAATCCCTAAAAAGCATGTCTTATTTAAGTAATCAACTAGACTATTAATTTTACTAAAAAACAAAGTCTCGGCTATATTAGCCTTAACCTCATCAATCCATAAAATAACATCACCTCTAATAGATTTAACAATAAGTTCATCAAATTTATTACCTATAGCAGCCTTTTTAAAAGCATCTTCCTCATATTTTTCAGTAATAGACGCACGCAAAACACTTACATCCTCAGTACTAAAAAAATCATCAATAATTGCAAATTGTTGACTAGCAATATCACTAATAATACGTTCATACTGTACGTTTTCAACAAAATCTAAAGCCTCAAAAAGCTGACTCATAATGGTCTAAAATTTAAAAAAGTGCGCAAATGTAATCTATTAACCCTTCGCTTTTACAAAATCAATATCTTTGCACAATAAATAATTAAGTCAATGAGCAATATTCGCATAACAAAACAATTTACTTTCGAGACAGGACACGCATTATATGGTTATGACGGAAAGTGCAAAAACGTCCATGGACACAGCTACAAACTAGACGTTACAGTAATAGGCACACCAATATCTGATAAAAACAATGTTAAATTTGGAATGGTAATAGACTTTACAGATTTAAAAAAAATAGTAAAAGAAGACATCGTAGATGTTTTTGATCACGCCACTGTATTTAACAAAAACACACCACACGTTGAGCTAGCCAAAGAGCTTCAAGACAGAGGACACAATGTATTATTAGTAGACTATCAACCAACTAGTGAAATGATGGTTATAGATTTTGCCAAAAAAATCCAAGACAGACTACCAAACGACATTAAATTACACTCACTAAAACTATCCGAAACCGCAACCAGTTACGCGCAATGGTATGCCAGTGATAACCAATAAATAATTTGGGCGTTACCACAAGGGTCGCGCTATCACTACTCGCTCTCTGCGAGGAGCTCAAACAAACCGTTCTATCGCTAACGCACACACCAGCCAAAAACAAACCTAAAACACTAAATAAGTATCTTTGCCATATGCAGATTCCAAAAGGAAAAAAAATATATTTTGCCTCAGACAACCATTTAGGAGCACCAACACAAGCGCAATCCTTACCACGTGAAAAAAAGTTTGTAGCATGGCTAGATATGGTTAAACAAGATGCAGCAGCAATATTCTTACTAGGAGATATGTTTGATTTTTGGATGGAATACAAACGGGTTGTACCAAAAGGATTTACAAGAACCTTAGGTAAACTAGCCGAAATTAGTGATTCCGGAATACCAATCTACTACTTTGTAGGTAACCATGACCTTTGGATGAATGGTTATTTTGAAGAAGAATTAAACATACCAGTATACCATAAACCACAAGAGTATACCTTTAATAATAAAACCTTTTTTATAGGTCATGGTGACGGTTTAGGACCAGACGACAAAGGCTATAAACGCATGAAAAAAGTGTTTACAAATCCAATTGCAAAATGGTTATTTCAACGCTTACTACATCCAGATTTTGCATTACGATTAGGACAGTATATGTCTGTAAAAAATAAAATGATTTCTGGAGACGACGATGCTAAATTTTTAGGAAATGATAAAGAGTGGTTAGTCCAATACTGCAAACGCAAACTAGAAACTAAACATCGTGATTTTTTTGTCTTTGGGCACAGACACTTACCTTTAAATATAGACTTAGGTAACCAATCAAAATATGTAAATTTAGGTGACTGGATTCAGTATTTTACCTACGGAGTTTTTGATGGTAAAAACATGGAGTTAAAAGAGTATTAATGCTCTTCCTTTTCGTGCTCTTCAACATCTTTTGTTAAATCAAGATCACGAAGTGGTTGATTTTTAACACCAATTATAGCAACAATTATAAGTGTAGCTGTCCCACCAAATATTACTGCTAATGGAGCACCTAAAAGTTTGGCAGCAATACCACTCTCAACAGCTCCTAACTCATTAGACGACCCAACAAACATCGAGTTAACTGCACCTACACGACCTCTCATATGATCTGGCGTCTTTAATTGCAGAATAGTTTGTCTTACTACCATTGAGATTCCGTCAAAAACACCTGCTAAAAACAACATTAAAACACTAAGCCACATTAATTTTGAAGCACCAAAAACTATCATACAAATCCCAAAACCAAAGATAGAAACCAGTAACTTTTTACCTGTGTTTTTTGTTATAGGAATGTAAGTTGTCGCCAACATTGTCAAAATACTTCCTGAGGATAATGCAGCATTTAAAATACCTAAACCTTTTGGCCCAGCATCTAAAATATCTTTTGCAAAAACTGTAAAAATAGCGACAGCTCCTCCAAACAAAACAGCAATCATATCTAATGTTAATGCACCTAAAACCACCTTGTCGTTAAACACAAAACTAAGTCCTGCTTGTAAGCTTTCTTTTACTGTTTCTTTATTTCCGCTATTTAAAATTGGCTTTTTATTAATTAAAAACACCAATACTAAGGACAACATTACTAAAAAGAATATAATACCAAGTGTATGATGTACACCAATCCAAGCTATTAAAAATCCTGCAGATAAAGCTCCAAAAACACTTGCTCCTTTCCATGTACTACTACTCCATGTTGCTGCATTAGGATAAATCTTTTTAGGCACAAGTAAGGCTATCAAAGAAAAAATAGTTGGACCAAAAAAGGCTCTTAAAACACCTCCAAAAAACACCAATGCATAAATACTATATAAAATAGTTGGCATTTGCCAAGTGGCTTCAATAGTATTGGAGGTCAACCAAAACAGTCCAAAGCTAATTAAAGAAAATAGCGTAATACAAAGTGCAAATAGATTTCGTTTTTCTTTTTTATCTACAATATGTCCAGCAAAAGGAGCAAGAAAAAAAGCTGGCAAAAACTCGCATAAACCAATAATAGCAAGACTTAATTTATTATTAGTCATAGAGTAAACTTGCCATTCTATTACCACAAATTGCATAGACCAACCAAAGACTAAGGCAAATCTTACTAATAAAAAGATATTAAACTCTCTTATTCTTAATGCTGCGTAAGGATCATTTTTAGCCATATTATTCTTTTATATCTCTAATTTTTAATTGCAAGGACACGTTTCCATTCCAATGGTTTTCATCTACTGAATAAACAGCCTTAAATAATTGTCTATTCTTAATTAAATGTAATCTATCTCCTAGATTAAAACCAATACAAACAAATTTTTCAGGTCCAGATTGTGTCGCTGTAAACCTAATGTGCTTATCGTCTTCACCAACACACTTACCATAACCTGTATCTTTTAAATTTTCGGTCATAAAAACTGGTGACATATTTCCTGGACCAAATGGAGCAAATTGACTAATTATACGCCAAAATTTATCTGTAATATCTCCTAATTCTAATTGGCTGTCTATTTTTATTTCTGGAGTTAATAATTGCCTGTCAATTGTCTTGCTAACCTGATCTTCAAACGCTTGCTTAAAGGCTTCGTAATTTTCTTCTTTGAGCGTTAAACCAGCTGCATACATATGTCCTCCAAATTGCTCGATATGTTCAGAGCATGCTTCTAAAGCATTATAAACATCAAAACCAGTAACAGATCGTGCAGAAGCTGCTAGTTTATCTCCACTTTTAGTAAATACTAAGGTTGGTCTGTAATACGTTTCAATTAATCTTGAAGCAACAATACCAATCACGCCTTTATGCCAATCTTCTTGATAGACAACAGAAGCCAACCTATCTTCTTCTTTATTTTGTTTAATTTGTTCTAAAGCTTCAACAGTTATAATCTTATCAGTTTCTCGTCTATCGGAATTAAATTCTTCAATTTCTGCAGCATAAGTTATAGCTGCATCTAAATCCATTTGTGTTAATAAGTCTACTGCATATTGACCATGTTTCATACGTCCTGCAGCATTAATACGTGGTGCAATTGTAAACACGACATCTGTAATGGTTAACGTCTCTTTTTTTAATTGATTGATAATTGCTTTAAAACCTGCTCTTGGGTTTTGATTAACGACTTGTAAACCAAAATAAGCCAATACACGGTTTTCTCCTGTTATTGGTACAATATCTGCACCAATTGCTGTAGCTACTAAATCTAAATATGGAATTAAATCTTGTATTGTTTCGTCTGAAGTTTCAGCTAATGCTTGTATTAATTTAAATCCAACACCACAACCACACAATTCTTTATATGGATAATTACAATCGCTTTGTTTTGGGTCCAAAACAGCAACTGCATTAGGCACTTGACTTCCTGGTCTGTGGTGATCACAAATTATAAAATCAATACCCTTTTTTTCCGCGTAAGCGATTTTATCTATTGCTTTTATACCACAATCTAATGCAACAATTAGTGTAAAACCATTGTCTTCTGCAAAATCAATTCCTTTATATGAAATCCCATAACCTTCATCATATCTATCAGGAATATAAGTTGCTATGTTAGGTGTTTTGGTCTTTAAATAAGAAGACATTAGTGCTACCGAAGTTGTACCATCTACGTCATAATCGCCATAAACCATTATATTTTCTCCTGCTTTAATAGCTGCTTCAATTCTTGCTACAGCCTTATCCATATCCTTCATTAAATAAGGATCATGAAGTTGGTTTAAATTAGGTCTAAAAAAGGTTTTTGCGTCTTCAAAATTAGTAATACCACGTTGCACCAAAAGTTTAGCTATGGCTTGATCTACATTTAAAGCCTCTTGCAATTGCTTGACAGTTTCAGGATTAGGTTTTGGTTTTAAAGTCCAGCGCATGTAGTCAAATTAAAAAGGGTGTAATTGCTTTAGCAAATTTAATTGTTATGAAATATTATATTAATCTTCACGTCTGCAAATTGTCTAAACATTTCCATGACTCCACAATATTTTTCGGCAGACAAATCAACCGCTTTTTTAATTTTAGACTCGTTTAAATCCTTACCTGTAAAATGATAATCTATTGTTACTGTGTGATATGTTTTTGGATGCTCATCTGTTAATTGTCCTTCAACAACCATTTTATAATCATCAACCTCAACTTTCATTTTTTCTAAAACAGAGACTACATCTAAGCCAGAACAACCTGCTAATGATGATAACATTAAGGCTTTTGGAGATAATCCTTCACGTTCTTGACCTTCTACATCTGTATCCATCATTACATGATGACCACTTGGGTTATCAGAATCAAATAACATATTCCCTTTCCAATTGGTTGTAATTTTATGCGACATAATTAAATTATTTTTCGTTTATTGATATCAATCAAAAATACTATTTAAAAACGAAAAAACGATGCCATTAGTAACACCTTTAACAGCAGATCACGATTTAGAAACTAAAGAATTGGCTACATTCTTTAACGAAACCCTTGGGTTTTGTCCAAATTCTGTCTTAACCATGCAACGTAGACCTGCTATTAGTAAAGCCTTTATCAATTTAAACAAAGCTGTAATGGCTAATGAAGGTCGAGTAACCTCTGCTTTAAAACGAATGATTGCTTGGGTTAGTAGTAATGCCACAGGATGCAGATATTGTCAAGCTCATGCTATTAGAGCTGCAGAACGCTATGGAGCAGAGCAAGAACAGTTAGACAACATTTGGGAATACCGTACACATCCTGCTTTTAATGATGCAGAACGTGCTGCTTTAGATTTTAGTTTGGCTGCAAGTCAGATACCTAATGCTGTAGATAGTGATATACAAAAGCGTCTACACGACCATTGGGATGAAGGAGAAATAGTAGAAATGCTAGGTGTGATTTCGTTATTTGGATACCTTAATAGATGGAACGATAGTATGGGAACAACTTTAGAGAATGGTGCTATTGATAGCGGAAACCAATATTTAGGAAAACATGGGTTTGAAGTTGGAAAACATGCTTAATTAAACAAATTTACTTTTACAATAAAAGCCTTGTTAGTACTAACAAGGCTTTTTTGATTTTTATTAATATCTATTTTTTAGTTAATGGATCGTTTTCAAAATCCAAACCTTCAAAACCTGTTTTTATAAAATTTCTTATGTTTTGGTGTCCTGATCCACTTGGGTCTTTCAATACCTCATCAAAATAATATTGACCAAAACAGGCTAAAGTTTCGGTTTTAGATAAATTTTCTGCTTTAGCAAATGCAAAAACTTTACATGAACCTGAATTTTGTCCTTCGGCATTTTGTAACGTACCGTTTGTGAATGCTGTTGGTGTAAAATTAAAGTAAGTGTCCACTACGTCCATTGTTTCCGCGAAAGCGATAGTATTAGGAGCTGTTTTTAATTTTGTTTTAAACTCTTGAATGGTCATTTTTTAATATAATTTATTTAGATTTTCCTGCTACAACTATAACTATTTCACCTTTTGGCGGTTTATTGGTATAATGTTCTAATACTTGTTTTGCTGTACCACGAATGGTTTCTTCATATAATTTGGTTAATTCTCTAGAGACTGATACTGGTCTGTCCTCTCCAAAATACTCGCAAAAATGTCCTAATGTTTTATTTAGTTTATGTGGACTTTCGTAAAAAATGATAGTTCTGGTTTCTTCGGCTAAAAGTTTTAATCTGGTTTGACGTCCTTTTTTAACTGGTAAAAACCCTTCAAAAACAAACTTATCGTTAGGAAAACCACTGTTGACCAATGCTGGTACAAATGCTGTTGCACCTGGTAAACAGTCTACTTCAATATCATGCTCTACGCAAGCTCTAGTTAATAAAAAACCTGGATCTGATATTGCTGGTGTGCCTGCATCACTAATTATTGCAATGGTTGTACCTGCTTTTAATTTTTGTATTAAGCTGTCTACCGTTTTATGCTCATTATGCATATGGTGACTTTGCATTTGTGTTGTGATTTGGTAGTGCTTTAATAATTTTCCTGAGGTACGTGTATCTTCAGCTAAAATTAAATCGGCAGCATATAAAACTTCTATTGCTCTAAAAGTCATGTCTTTAAGATTGCCAATAGGTGTTGGGACTATGTATAATTTACTCATTTTCAATTAAATCAGATTCAAATTTACAATCTTTTTGATATATAAGAAGCAACCTTTTGCTAAATTAGACATCTATTAATTAACCAAACAAAAATGAAAAACTCGCTATTCTTCATCTTTTTATTAATATCTAATTTTTTATCTCAAGCACAAAGCACAGATTTATCTATTGTGGTTGAGGCTCAAGATTTATCAGGTAACGCTCTGTCTCTGGCTAATATCTATCAAGAGTTCCAATATATAATTACTGTTTTTAATTCTGGTAGTAATGTTAGCAATGCTACGTTTAATCAAATAATTGACAATAGCGTTGCCATACAAAGCTATACTAGCATAAATCAGACTGGTGGAGCAAGTCCAATAAATCCAATAACTATAACCGGAAATACTATTGATGCAACTATTGCTAGTTTACCTTCTAATAGTAGTGTAGCTTTAAAAGTAATTGTGAGAGTGCCTTTAGGTTCTGGTGGTATTGCGACTAATGTTAATGTTTTTCCGCCTGACGGAACAACAGACAGTGATACGTCTAATAATACTTCTATTATATCTATTGATATTGTTGAAATCCCTATAGATTTTACAGTTACTTACAACCAAATTAATCCAACTGCTGGAAACAGTATTAATAACTGGAACGAATCTATAACCTACCAATTTACGATCACTAATAATAGCAGTGTAAGCTACCCTTTGATGGGTTTTAAAAATATATTTACCAATAATCTGAGTACATTTTATGGTTACCCATACTTACAACTTTTAAGTGTTAATTGTACTTCTGCTTCTAACGGAATGAATTGTATTGATACCTCAAACCTAAATGGTAATCCAACTTATCTATCTTCATCTTTAGAATTATTTAATTACACCTCAGCAATCGAGTTTTTACCTGGAGGATCTATGGTTTTTGAAATGGAAGTTTTATTTCTGGACCCTTATTGCGCTACCATATTGTCTGATTTAGATTTGTCTAGTTTTGTTGAATTAACTTTAAGTCCCTCTGACATCAACCAATCACCTAATCAATCTAACAGTATAAACAATATTTTACTAGAATCTTTTATATGTCCTGAAGCAGATTTATGTATTTCTACAGTACAAACTAATCCGGACGCTACTCAAGAAGTTAGCTGGAATGAAGAAGTTACTTTTGTTACTGATGTTTGTAATATGGGTCCAGAGGATGCGTATATGCGTTTCTTTTTACAAAATTTAACTTCAGATGTAAATTGGCAAATCCAATCTATTACTTGTAATAGCACTACTGGCATGATTTCTTGTACTGACTTTACACTTAGTGATCAAAATTCTTTCTGGGAAAGTAGTGAGTTTATACTACCTGCTAACTCTACTATAACAGTTACTACAGTTGCAATATTTTTTGAACCAGACTCTTGTACTCCTACAACAGAAGACTACACCAATGTGCATATTAGAAGTGGTGTAAATTTATTAGACAACAGTATTATAGACCCTAATATCACTAATGATTATGATAGTGATTTTGTTTTACTTCCTCCTTTACCTTTATGTGATGTAGAAGAATTTGCAGATTTATCAATTACTAAAACACAAGTTAACCCAGAATTACCTGCTGGTATAAATAATGACAATACTATTGAATGGGGAGAAGTAACCTATAATGTTGTTGCAACAAATAATAGTAATGAGGATACAATAATAGAGTTATCTGATTTTTTAAATGATGGATCACCAGGAACATTGGTATCTGTTACTTGTTTAGAAACAACAGGAACTGCTTCTTGCTATACTATAGTTAATGAGAATGTTGGTGTTTTTATGGATGGTATTCCTGAAGATGGAGTTAATGATGTGTTTTGGCAAATTACTGCTGATGAAAATGTAACACTTCCTGCACAAAGCTCTATAACTTACCAAGTGGTTATAGATTGGGCTCCAGAATGCACAACAAATGATATCACTGTCAGAAACAACGCTACAATAGCTAGTGTTGACAACCCAAATGAAATTAATACAAGTGATAATACTGTTATGGTTGTTACCTATATGGCTCCTTGTATAGATATTTTAGTACAGACATATCCTGAGTTTACTTCGGTTGATGTGGATACTGCATTTAATTGGATTATAGATATTACCAACAGTAATTCTGGCTCAAGTGCTACTAATATCGATTTTGAAGATGTTTTAGGACCACAATTTACCATAAACGGATCACCAAGTTGCAACGTTACAGTAGCTACAGCAAGTTGCACACCAACATTAACCGTTTCTGGTAATACCGTAAATGGAATTATACCTATTATGGAAGCAGGATCTACAATACAAATAGTTATACCTGTTTTAGCTCCAAGTTTTGGTGGTGCTTTTACCAATACTGCACAAGCTATAGGTAATAGTAATGAAAATAACGAGCTAACACCAGAAACCAATTTGTCTATTAGTAATATGCAAGTTATAGCTCCTACAGTACTTAAAACGTTTACTCCAGATCAAATTATTGTAGGACAAGAAAGCACCTTGACATTTACTGTTTTTAATATTTCTGGTAATGCATCGCAATCCAATATAGCGTTTACAGACAATCTACCTACAGGTATGACAATAGCTGGACCAGTTAATTGGTCAGAACAAAATGGTTGTTCAGCAACTTTTAATAGTAATATAGGTGACACAAGTTTTAACGTTACTAATTTAACATTTCCTAATGGAGTTGAAAGCTGCACTTTTGAGGTTATTGTTACATCAAATACTGAAGGCGAATTTATAAACAACAGTACTAATTTTAGTGATTTAAATAATATAGATAGCGCTTTAGCTAATGCAACATTAACTGTATTAGAGGACAATACTGATGTTGACATACAGATATTAAAATCTGTAACACCATCTGAAGCCTCAATAGGAAATACAGTACAGTTTACTATTGCTGCCACCAATTTAGGAACTACAAATGCAACAAATATTGAAATTTTAGAGATGCTTCCTTTAGGCTACGCGTTTATTTCTGCTCAGACAAGCATGGGTAGTTACAATAATATTGACAACTTATGGAGTCTAAGTAACTTGCTTCCTAATCAATCCGAAACTTTAACCTTAAATGCCCAAGTTGTGTCATCAAACGACTTATTAAATCAGGCTAGTTTAGTTAGTGTCTCAGAGGTAGATAGAGATGATAGTAATAATGAAGATCAAGCCGAAGTTAATGTTAACAACTGTTTAAATATACCAAGCGGTTTTTCACCAGGTAACGATGCAACAAATGATACCTTTAAAATCCCTTGTATTGAAGACTATCCTTATAGCAGTCTAAATATTTATAATAGATACGGAACATTAGTATACCAAAATAATAACTACAACAACACCTGGAACGGAATGCCAAATTCTGGTCCTTTAAACCAAAATAGAAAACTACCCATAGGTACCTATTATTATGTTTTTACCATAAAAGCAATAACCAAACCCTTTGTAGGATATGTGTATTTAAACTACTAATTTTTTATCACGCGCTTCTTTACCTAAAAAATATGATATCAACACCAAAAATATTGTAAAAAATGACATTCCCAACAAACCATGCCCTGCATTATAATGTGCAACAGTTGCTAATACTACATCAAAGAAAAAACCTGCATAAGCCCATTCTGTAAGCCATATATTTTTACGCAATAAAATTATTACAACGCCTAAAACTTTAATAATAGCTAGTGGTATTACAATGTAAGTTGGGTAGTTTAAACTTTCAAAAAAGCCCTCTACCATTTTAGTATTAAAAAAATACATTTGTGCAGAGTATATAAATATTCCACAAACTAAAATTGTAGATATCCAATATATAATGGATTTTATAGAGGTTTGTTTCATGTCGGTGTTGTGTAACGTTTTTTATTTCAGTTTGTTAAATATGTTGATTTTTAATTCTTCAACAGAAATATTATACTTCTCAAAATTATTTTCTAAAATATCAATGTATCTTTCATCTGTGCAACTAACATATTTTATAGCCTGTTTATATACTAAAGTATCAACCATAAGTCTTAAATAAGCAGGGAATTTTTCTCTTCTGTTAGTTTTTATAAATAACCTATTTCCAGACAAAGGAAAAAGGTAATCATCTTCATAGACTTTTGGCATTACATTTTTTTCGAAAATCACAGGATTATCAGAACATAAGTATGGAAACTTGTCCGTACTTTCTATAATTGTGTATGGTGTTCTACATTCAAATCCTCTCATCGAGTCCATTAAAGAATTATAATACTTGTATACATTTAAAAATTGTTCGCTATTTTTTAATTCCTCTTCAAGTTTTTTGTCATTAATTCCTTTTTTGTCTTTTATTGCTAATCCTAAAGTGTTTAAATTATTGTTTTTTATGAAGTCTTTTAGTTCTTCTTTTCTATGAGGTAAACGCCAATACATTAAACTTACAAAGTGATTAAGAGCAGGCATATCATCTTCGTCTACATTGAAACGGTTATCATTGTTAGAGGAATTAATTTTGTCGATAAGTTTTGCTGCATTATTATCAAAATGGCTATAATGTTCAGTTTCCAAAAAATCTGTTTCAGATTCATTGAATTTTATTGTGTTACCATCTTTTTCAAAAAAGTAAGATTCTGGTGAAAATTCCTTTCCATTTTTAATAAATCTTTTTTCTTGAACATTATATATTTTAAACTTATTTGATTCTTTGGTAAAACCTTTTAAGTAAAAAACTGGTAAATAATGATGTCTCCAAGATTGATTTTTCATTCTAATTGCAATGGTTGGGGCAAATGTTACACAACGTTATGTATTGTAGACTAATTAATTATTCAAACCTAGAAGCTATGATTGCCATAAAACGGATTTCATAATCTTCTTTTCCTATCCAGTTATTGTATTCTGGTTTAACAACGTTATTTATTAAATTATTAGCTTCATCTAAAGAGGTTGATGTATTTAATTGTGATAATACTCGGTTATAATCATCTGGTTCACCATCAAACAAATGCTTGATAAACGCTAATTTATCATTTAGTCCAATATTTAATCCTGACTTAAGTTTATCGTTTAAACTCTTTTTTTCGTCTGCCAAAGATTTTATAACTGGTTCAAATACAGGAGTATCTCCAAAGTTTGAAGTAATGTCTTCAAAATCATTTTTTTCAAATTCTTTTTTAGGGATAACCGACTCAATTAACGAATCTACTTGATGGGTCTCCTCAGGCATTTGCGCAACTATATCTTTAATTTTTTCCATTAATGGCTCTGTGATTTCTTCGCCTTCGTCTTCATCTAAATGGACATACGTTTTATTATCCACTTCAATATTATCGCTAATTTTATTATTAAATGCAGAATCTAACATATCAAAAAACGAAGAGTCATTACCAATTGTTGGTAAGGTATCGTCTAGATTTTCGCTAGCAAATTTTAAAACAGTAAGTTTTTCATACAAAGCAGCAACCTCAGCATGCATTTTGTTAACATCATCTTTACCACCTAGTTTTAGAATTCTATGAGCAATACTCATTAGCTCTGCTTCCAATTTCTTCTTCATGGTTTTATTTTTTTTATATTTTTTTTCAATTTATTGCAAGTTGGCCTTTTGATTTTTAATAAATTTGACCCACCTTTATATAAAACGTGAATGCTTTACGTTTTAGTGCTAAATTTACAAAATGTTTCTTGAAAATACAGTAAATCAAAAAGAACAATTTGGATGGATTGAAGTCATCTGTGGATCAATGTTTTCTGGTAAAACTGAAGAGTTAATCCGTAGGCTTAAGCGAGCCCAATTTGCAAAACAAAAAGTAGAAATCTTTAAACCTGCAATTGATGTGCGTTATGATGAAGAGATGGTCGTATCCCATGACTCTAACGAAATTAGATCCACACCTGTACCTGCTGCTGCCAACATACCAATATTAGCCGACGGTTGTGATGTTGTTGGTATAGACGAAGCGCAATTTTTTGACGATGGGATTGTTAGAATATGTAATGACCTTGCCAATAAAGGGATAAGAGTTATTGTTGCTGGATTAGATATGGACTTTAAAGGTAATCCATTTGGGCCAATGCCAAACCTAATGGCAACTGCAGAATATGTTACAAAAGTACACGCTGTATGCACCAGAACTGGTAATCTTGCACAATATAGCTTCAGAAAATCTGCTAATGACAGCCTAGTATTATTAGGCGAAACTGATGAGTACGAACCTTTAAGCAGAGCTGCTTATTACAAAGCAACAATGCGAGAAAAAATTAAAAATATTAATGTTGAAGATCCTCAACAAATAGATACAAATCCAGAAGCATCTAATGGATAACGTCCAAGAAACTATTCTAGAAATAGATTTAAAAGCACTACAACACAATTTTAAGTATCTAAAATCTAGACTACATAATAACACCAAGTTTTTAGCAGTAGTTAAAGCCTTTGCTTATGGTAGTGATGCTGCTGAAGTAGCCAAATATCTTGAACAATTAAATATAGACTATTTTGCTGTAGCCTATACCTATGAAGGTGTTGCTTTGCGTGATGCAGGTATCACAACACCCATTTTAGTGTTACATCCTCAACCTATAAGTTTTGATGACATTATTAAACGATGTTTAGAACCTAGCATATATTCTCAACGTGTTTTAGATTTATTTATCGCTTCCGCAGAAATCCATAAACAACATAACTATCCTGTTCATTTAAAATTTAACACAGGTTTAAACAGACTAGGATTTGGGCAAAAAGACATACCAAAAATAGCACAAGCTTTATCTAAAACCGAAGCGATTAAAGTAACTAGCTTATTTTCTCATTTAGCCGAAAGTGAAGTACTTGATGATACAGATTTTACAAAATCACAAATTGAAAGCTTCACTAAAATTTATAAAGATGTTTATGCAACTTTAAGCTATAAACCATTTTTACACATTTGTAATACTTCTGGAATTATAAATTATCCAGAAGCACATTTTGACATGGTAAGAAGTGGGATTGGGTTAAACGGTTTTGGAAACGACCCAGAAGTTAACAAACACCTAAAACCTATAGCTGCATTAAAAACAAACATTTCTCAAATTCATCATATAAAAAAAGGTGAAAGTTTAGGTTATAACAGAGCCTTTATCGCTCAAGAAGACACCAGGACAGCAACCCTACCATTAGGTCATGCAGACGGGATTAAAAGACAATATGGAAACAAAAAGGGCTTTGTTACCATAAATAATCAAAAGGCTTTTATACTAGGTAATGTTTGTATGGACATGATAATGGTTGATGTTACTAATATTAAATGTAAAGAAGGAGATCAAGCAATTATTTTTGACGACAAACATACTGCCGAGGATTTAGCAGGACAAGTCAACTCCATTTCATACGAATTACTTACAGCTGTATCTCAACGAGTAAAACGTGTCATACGTCGATAACAATTTGTTAGTCGACCAATGATTTTGCTTGTTTTGTTAAAATTTTAACTAAATTCGAAGTAATTAATATTAACTAACAATTTAAATTTTAAAATTATGCTTAAAGAATTTAAGAATTTTATCATGACAGGAAACGTAATTGAATTTGCGGTTGCTGTAATTATGGCTGGAGCCTTAGGACAAGTAATTAATGGATTTGTAAATAACATTGCAATGCCATTTGTAGGTCACTTTGCAGGAGGTATTGATTTTGCAGCAAAAAAACTTGTACTTGATGAAGCTGTAGTAGATGCTGCTGGTGTAGTTACAAAACCAGAAAATGCAATCATGTATGGTACTTGGATTAACACAATTATTAACTTATTAATTGTAGGATTTATAATGTTTTTAATTGTTAAAGCTTACAATAAAACTAAAAAACCAGTTGAACCAGCTGCACCTGCAGGACCAACTGACAACCAATTATTAATGGAAATTAGAGATGCTTTAAAAAAGTAATCTAAATTTTATTATTATCACTAAAAACCGATTTTTAATTAAAATCGGTTTTTTTATGTCTTTTTTTTACGAAAAAATTAAGACTTTTTATATTTTTAAATACTCTAAATACGCTAATTTTAACCTTTAATTTAATTAGTATTTAAAATGAGAGTAGCAGTAGTTGGAGCAACCGGAATGGTTGGCGAAGTAATGCGTAAAGTATTAGAAGAAAGACAGTTTCCTATAACAGAATTTATTCCTGTAGCGTCAGAACGCTCAGTAGGAAAATCCATTGCGTTTAACGGTAAAGATTACACCATAGTAAGCTTAAAAGATGCAGTAAATGCCAAACCTGATATTGCTTTATTTTCTGCAGGTGGAAGTACATCTTTAGAATGGGCTCCAAAATTTGCAGAAGTTGGAACCACTGTAATTGATAATTCTTCGGCTTGGAGAATGGACGAAAACAAAAAATTAGTCGTTCCAGAAATTAATGCTAATCAGTTAACAAAAGACGACAAGATTATTGCTAACCCAAACTGCTCTACCATTCAAATGGTAATGTGCTTAGCTCCTCTTCATGAAAAATATAAAATTAAACGTATTGTAGTTTCTACATATCAATCTATTTCTGGTACAGGTGTTAAAGCTGTTCAGCAATTAGAAAACGAATTAGCTGGTGTTGACGGAGAAATGGCTTACCATTATCCAATATTTAAAAATGCAATTCCACATTGTGATGTTTTTGAAGACAATGGTTATACCAAAGAGGAATTAAAACTGGTCAATGAAACCAGAAAAATATTAAACGATAATACTATTGCTGTTACAGCAACAGCTGTTAGAATACCTACAGCTGGAGGTCATAGTGAGTCTGTAAA
Source organism: Olleya sp. ITB9 (assembly GCF_001315805.1). Lineage (NCBI taxonomy): Bacteria > Pseudomonadati > Bacteroidota > Flavobacteriia > Flavobacteriales > Flavobacteriaceae > Olleya > Olleya sp. ITB9. The sequence continues at coordinate 141,759 of NZ_BCBW01000039.1, read as the reverse complement.
TATTGCTTTTGAAAACGATTATGATTTGACAGAAGTAAGAGAATTACTAAGTCAAACAGATGGTGTTGTAGTACAAGACAATGTAGACGTAAACACCTATCCAATGCCACTTTATGCCAATGGTAAAGACGAGGTTTTTGTAGGTCGTATTAGACGTGATTTATCTCAAGAAAACTCAATTAACATGTGGATTGTTAGTGACAATTTACGTAAAGGTGCTGCTACAAATACAGTACAAATAGCCGAATATTTAGTTAAAAATAAATTAGTGTAAACACTACACATATTTTCTGTAATTTATTAAAAAGCGTTTGTTTTAGTTAACAAACGCTTTTTTGTTTAAATTTATGATCACAACCAAAACGTATTTTAAAAATGAAAAAAATAGCACTTGGCTTATTAACATTGTCCATAATTATGTCCTGTAAAGAAGAACAAAAACCACAAAAACAAACCAAAAGAGATATAGTTGTAAACTACCCTACTACAAACAAAGTAGATACTGTTACTAATTATTTTGGTACAGACGTAAAAGATCCTTACAGATGGCTAGAGGACGACAGAAGTCCAGAAACTGAAGCTTGGGTAAAAGCAGAAAACAAAGCAACACAAGACTACCTAAAAAACATTCCGTACAGAAAAGAATTAAAACAACGCCTTGAAAAGCTATGGAATTACGAAAAAATAGGAGCTCCTTTTAAAGAAGGAGACTACACTTATTTTTACAAAAATAACGGACTACAAAACCAATATGTAATTTATAGATACAAAACAGGCGAAGACCCAAGTAACGCAACAGTATTTTTAGATCCAAACACATTTAAAGAAGACGGAACTATTTCTTTAGGAGGTACAAGTTTTTCTAAAAACGGAAAGATTTTAGCGTATTCAATCTCTGAAGGAGGAAGTGATTGGCGTAAAATTTTAGTAATGGATGTTGAGTCAAAACAAATTATTGAAGACACTTTAGTAGATATTAAATTTAGCGGAATGTCTTGGTACAAAAACGAAGGTTTTTACTACTCAAGCTATGACAAACCAAAAGGGAGTGAATTATCTGCAAAAACAGATCAACACAAAGTATATTACCATAAACTAGGGACACCTCAAAAAGAAGATCAATTAATTTATGGTGGTACAGAAGATGAAAAACATAGATACATTTATGGAAGTGTTACTGAAGATGACAAATATTTAATTATTTCTCCAAGAGTTTCAACCTCTGGAAACAAATTATTAATTAAAGATTTAACAGAACCTAATAGTAACTTTAAAACAATTCTTAATCATACAGATAGTGACACTTACATTATCGAAAACGAAGAAAGTAAGCTGTTTATAGTAACAAATTTAGAGGCTCCAAACCAGAAAATAGTAACTGTTGACGCTGCAAACCCAACTCCAGAACATTGGGTAGATTTTATACCAGAAACTAAAAATGTTTTAAGTCCTTCTACTGCTGGTGGATACTTTTTTACAGAATATATGGTTGATGCAGTATCAAAAGTAATGCAGTATGATATGACAGGAAAATTAATAAGAGAAGTTAATTTACCTGGCATTGGTAGCGCTGGAGGTTTTAGTGCTAAAAAAGAAGACACTAATTTATACTACTCATTTACCAATTACGTTACTCCTGGAAGTATCTATAAATATAATATTAAAGAAGGCTCATCAGAATTATATCGTAAACCAGACATAGATTTTAATCCAGAAAATTACGAAAGTAAACAAGTATTTTATGCTTCAAAAGATGGAACAAAAGTACCAATGATTATTACACATAAAAAAGGTTTAGAACTTGACGGAAAAAATCCAACAATTCTTTATGGATATGGTGGGTTTAACGTTAGTCTAACACCAAGTTTCAGTATTGCTAATGCTGTTTGGATGGAACAAGGTGGTATATACGCAGTGCCAAATCTTCGTGGTGGCGGAGAATATGGAAAGGCTTGGCATGATGCAGGAACTCAATTAAAAAAACAAAACGTTTTTGACGATTTTATTGCTGCTGCAGAATTTCTTATTGATAACAAATATACTTCTTCAGACTTTTTAGCTATTAGAGGAGGATCAAATGGTGGTTTATTGGTTGGTGCAACCATGACACAACGTCCAGATTTAATGAAGGTAGCTATACCTGCTGTAGGTGTTTTAGATATGCTACGCTATCATACATTTACCGCTGGAGCAGGTTGGGCTTATGACTATGGTACAGCAGAGGACAATAAAGAAATGTTTGACTACTTAAAAGGTTACTCTCCTGTACACAATGTAAAAGAGGGTGTGCAATATCCTGCAACTATGGTCACCACTGGTGACCATGATGACAGAGTAGTACCTGCGCATAGTTTTAAGTTTGCTGCAGAATTACAAGCTAAACAAACAGGAACAAACCCAACATTAATTAGAATTGAAACTGATGCTGGTCATGGTGCAGGAACACCTGTTAGTAAAACCATAGAGCAGTATGCAGATATTTATGGTTTTACTTTATATAATATGGGATTTGATGTTCTTCCAACAGAAATTGAAGAATTTAAAGACTAATAACCAATACGTTAATAAAAAAAGGTGACTAATATTTTCTATTTGTCACCTTTTTTTATATTTGTTAAACCTTAACTAACCCAAATAATAATACTGATGAAAAAAACCATCCTACTGGTCTGTTTCGCAATTACATGTTTAAACATCAAAGCACAAAAAGCAGATGTAAAAACAAAAGAAATTAAAGCTACTTTTGAACAGCCAGAATTTCTTAAAAACATTAAAACTTACAGTTATACTATACAAGATGATGGTACCTACTGGAACTACACACCCACAGCACAAAACCCAACGTTAGCATCAAATACTGATGGTATAAATCTTAGTGGATTAGAACGTGTAAAAGATAGTGCTGACTTACAAATTGTTGTTGGTTTTTCAGGAAATCAATTAAAAACCAGTCCTGCTTTATACGTTTTACAAGGTACTTATCACATTATGGTACTAAATAAGAATAACAAATTATTGTTAACCATAGAAGAATCTGTTGAAAAAAATGTTAATGCAGGAGACAATAGATACAGCATAACAAACCGAGACTCTAGAAACATAACTAAAGCCCTTATTGTAACAGAACATGTAGAAAAACTTTTAAAGGAATACGAACATTTATTTTCAGGTACTGCAGACTTAAAAGTACCTTTTGGACTATTTAAGAAAACTAAAGGTGGTGTAGCAGAAAGTTTTAATAAAACTTCAAAACCGTTAATAGACTCAATCATTTCAAACAGTAATAATATTGAAAATATAGATAAAGCCATTACTTATTGGACAGAGCAATTAGAAGTAGATTTTGGAAAAAAAGTAAAAGACAAAATTAAAAACCGAGTAATTTATGCCAACTTAACGTCGGCTAATTTACTTAAAAAAGATTTAGATGCTGCTCTAACTAATTTTGAACTTGTTAAGGAAAACACAGGCTTTTTTGACACTTGGACATCTAGCTACAAAACCATTTTTAATCGTTTTGAAAGCTTTAAAGCAATAGGCAATCCTGATAAGCTTACAACCATTAAGCTTACACCTACAAGTACATACCTTATAACACTTCCTGCTGGTAAATACACCTACAAAAGCAGAGAGGCAATTAATTATCATAAAATTGAAATTGAAAATTTTGTACCTAACGTAAAATCTGGAATAGCGTCTTTAGACTCAAAAGTAAAACCAAAAATTTACGTCTATGAAAACGAAACAAAAAAAATTCGTCATTTTGGAGATGGAAACAATACCATCGTTACAGATGAAGGTGAAAAAATTGTGTTTAAATTACACAAAGGAGAATATAAAGCCTGTACCAAACAGGACGATGGTACTTATAAAATCTATAATCGAAATACTATTATAAAATAGTATACTCTTTTTAAAAATTAAAAACCGCTCAAGTTAATGAGCGGTTTTTTTATGTTATTTTTGTTATATGCTTCAAGTAAAAAATCTTTCATTTTCATTTAAAAAAACTCCTGTTTTAATAGGTATTGATTTTACTGTAAAACAAGGTGAAAACGTCGCTATTATTGGCGAAAGTGGCTCAGGAAAAAGCACTTTATTAAATCTTATTTATGGCGAATTTGATTTAGAACAAGGTGAAATATTCTGGAATGAGCATCAAATTTTGGGACCAAAATATAACTTAGTTGTTGGTTACGAATTTATGAAATATGTCTCACAAGAATTTGACTTAATGCCTTTTATTACTGTTGAAGAAAACATAGGCAAACATCTTTCTAACTTTTTTCCTGAAGAAAAAAAAGCTCGTACTGCAGAACTTTTGGAAGTTGTAGAGCTAACAGAATTAGCAAAAACCAAAGTAAAAACCCTGAGTGGAGGACAAAAACAGCGTGTTGCTTTAGCACGTGCTTTAGCTAAACAACCAGAAATTATTTTATTAGACGAACCCTTTAGTCATATTGATAATTTCCAGAAACAATCTTTACGCAGAAATGTGTTTAAATATCTTAAAGACAAAAATATTACTTGCCTTGTTGCAACACATGACAAAGAGGACGTTTTGGGTTATGCAGATAGAATGATTGTTTTAAACAATCACAAAATAGCTGTTAACAACAGTCCTGAACAATTATTTTTAAATCCCGAAACACCTTTAATTGCTTCATTTTTTGGAGAATTTAATATAATAGACAATACTATTGTTTATGCACACCAATTAAAAATTGTTGAGCAATCAAATTTAAAAGCAACAGTTATTGAAAACTATTTTAAAGGTAGTTATTACTTGGTTGAAGCCTACTTAAACGACGACATAGTGTTTTTTGAATCAAAACACAAACAAGCTTTAAACAAAATTGTTCATCTTGAGATTTGCAAATAAGGTCAATTACCTCAACAACAAACGTGTAAAAACACAGTTAAATCTTAACAAGGCAAACCTTGAAATAAATGAATAATTAAAAATCTTCACGTTCAGCATATTGCAACCCTTCAGGTAATTCGATTGAAGAAAATTCTAAATGTAAAACTCGCCTTGATTTCTGAGAGGTTGTTTTTGATGAAGCGTGTAATAAAAAAGGTTTCATTAATTGAACACCTCCCGAATTAACTTCACTTAAAAAAGGAATTGAATTATTAGAAATCAATTTGATTTCTTCATCATTCAATCGTTTATTATGTGATCCAGGAATCACTTTTAAAGCACCATTTTTAACCGTAACATCATCTAAATGTATACGCATTGCAAACGTATTTTTAGATATTTTTTCAGGAGGACACACACTAACAACACCTTGTTTATTAGTCCAAGACTTAAAACCATCTATCTCTTTTTTTTCTAAAACATTTATTGGCACATCTTGATGCCAAGTGACATACCAATTATCATTAGTGGATTTATCAAAATAAATTGCTTTTGTTAAAAAAGCCCCTTTATCAATGGATTTAATAACTTTTATAAAATTTTTATTAAATAAAATAGCTTTTATTTCTGGTATCTTTTTAAGCACCTCACGCATTCCAAAAGAGGCTTCGTCATTAGACTTAAAATAAGCATCAAATTTTGCCTTTAATTTTCTAATGTCTCTTTTTGTATATACATGATTTAAAATTCCAAAACCTTTATATTCTAATCGTCTTGCAATAGTCCGTAAATTTTTGTCGCTAATTTCAGTTTCATAAGCATCAACAGCATTATATAACCGTTCTTTTATATTTCGTTTTAAACGTTCTGGAGCCAAAACTTTGATACCTTCACCTAAACCTAAAATATCTTTTTCTAACTCAAAATTTAACTGAACCATTAATGATATTGTGACACCATAATTATCACGACTAATTTCTTTTTGCGAGTGATGTAAAGGTTTTGTCAACACATAAGGCGCTTGCTTATGGGTAACATAAAGCAATACAGTTTCAGGTTTTAAATTTGGACTAACCGACACTCCAATAGCATTATTATAATATGTTTCAGAGTTAAAATTAGTGTCTAAAACAAATTTAACATCGCTTTTATCGACAGACAAAATTCGGTCTAAAGCCAAATTCATAATACCTTCATTTTTATTTCGTCTACCAATGACAAACCATCTATTTCTAAACTCTTTTAACAAATAAGGATAAAAAATAAACGTGCTTTCACTTCTAGCTTTAAAAGATTGATATGTAATATTTATTGTTTGTTTTTTTTGGATAAATTGATACAGTGTATCCAAAAACTCTAAGCCTTTTAAATTTTCATTTTTTTCAAAATCAATTAATGATTTTTCATGTGTCTTTTGTGTATAAACATGATCTTCTAACTTTTGAACCATACTACCCAATTCATTAAAATGAGAAAACCCTTGAAATTGTTTTAAAAACGAAACTGCTTCAGATAATTTTTCCAAATCATGGTTAGAAATTGGACTGTTTGTAATACTGTAATTAACATCTTCATACTTATAATATTTTCTGTTATAAACAACAATTGGTGCATTGTAACCTAATTTATCACTACGCATCATTTGTAAATCCAATTGCACTGTACGTTTACTAACATCTACATCTTTGCCTTCATAGTCATATAACGCATCAGAAACCGCTTCAATTAAATCATTAAGTGTCCATTGTTTAAATGTATTTTGAAGACATTTATCAATGGTTTTATATCTAATTAAAGCATTTTTATTAACTGCCATTTTAAAAAATATTTGCTCTAATTTATGACAAAATATTTAGTACGCAAATATATTGCGTAAACATGAAACACCTTCAACATCTAATTTTAAACAAAAATTTCTTGCTTTTTTCAAAAAAATATAATACTTCGTATTATGAGGCTAAATTTTAACCACTTAGAAAAATAAATTTGGAAAATTCGAAAATAAATGTAGATATTTGCAACGCATTTCAACCAAAACTAAGTTGAATTAAAAAATTAGAAACTATGAGTTTATTTATAACATATCAAAACGATCCAAAAGGAATTCTTCCTTTTGTGACGCTTCGTGATTATCGTTAGATAAACTTTTCAATTTTATAAATGAAACATCCGAAGCAACTTAAAAACTGTTTCGGATGTTTTGTTTTCCAGTATTAGCAAACCTGCTAAGCACATTTCCAAAATAGTAAAACACAAACTGAATTGTATTTAGCATGCCAATAACGCATGCTTATATCCATCTCAGAAAATAATATTACAATGAAAACTAAAATAATACAAATCACCTCTGGTCGTGGACCAGCTGAGTGTTGTTGGGTTGTAGCGCAAGTATTAAAATACTTTATAGCTGATTTAAAACACAATAACATTAATTATAAAATAATACAAAGAGAAAAAGGTATTGAAAACTTGACACTTCAATCCGTCACAATTCAATTACAGGCAAAATCCTTAGATCGGTTTTTAAGCCAATGGATTGGAACAATACAATGGATTGGCGTGTCAGCTTTTAGACCTCAACACAAACGTAAAAACTGGTTTATAGGAATGTATTTAATAAATCAGGATCAAGAGTTTAAAATCAATGACAACGACATTATTTACCAAGCCACAAAAAGCTCTGGACCTGGAGGACAACATGTAAACAAAGTAAGCTCTGCAATAAGAGCCATTCATATACCAACTAAAACACAAGTGTTGGTTATGGATAGTCGCTCTCAGCATCAAAACAAAAAAATTGCTAAAATACGTTTACATGAAAAAGTAAATCAAATGCAGTTGGACCAATTAAAATCTAGTACTAAAAACCAATGGGAAAACCACTTAAATATAGAAAGAGGAAACCCAATACAAATTTTTAAAGGCTCTGATTTTAAAAAAAATACAATTGTAAAAACATTTAAAAAACAACGCAATACCTTAAAAAAAGAATTGCGAAACCAATTAAACAACTAAAAATAATGGACACTAATTTGTTAAATAATTACGTGCTTAAAGCCATAGACGCTTATCCATATGAGCTAGAAGAAACCGTAGAGAATCTAAATTATGCCTTGTCATACCAAAGTAATAACGCTTATGCGTTGTACTTAATGGCACGTTTGCAAGCAGAACAATTTGGAGACTACATAATGGCTAAGCAATATTATGCTGAAGCTTTAGCTAGTAAGATGGATTTTCAGAAAGTCTATCCAAGATACATACAAGTCCTTTTGGATAATGAAGATTTTGATGAAGCCCAAAAACTAATAGATTTTGCCTTAACAATTAAAGGTATTGACAAAGGAAGTATTTGGTGCAAACAAGGTCAGCTTCATGAAATTAAACTAAAACACAAAAAAGCTATTAAAGCACTGAAAACAGCAAAGCAATTTGGATTTAATAACGATTTTATTAGCTATATAGACACAGAGATATCAAGAAATAAAAGCAAGATAAAATCTAATAAGAAAACCTCAAAAAGCAAAACAAAGAAAAAAAAGTGCTGTAATAAGAAGAAAAAACAAAAGTAATTTTAAGTACGCAAAAACATTGCGCAATACTGTATAATATTTGCAGTGTAATTAAAAAGAAGTCTTTTGGAATCTGACTTTAAAAGTAACGCTCTGCTAGATAATGAAGCTAGCAGAGCTTAATAAAAGTTCTTTAAAATATTAAAACTGGAAGTATTGAGCAATTGGTTGGCTCGCCTGACTGTAAATCAGGTCTTTTATTAGCATGTAGGTTCAAGTCCTACTACTTCCACATCAAGTAAGTCTTGTTACGTGTTTCGATATAGCACTATTGTATAAATCCTTGCGGTTTCGCATCAGGTATTTATATCCAACTTGACTTGAAGGCTTTAAGGTTATTTGGCCAAATAAATAATCTCCTCTATGTACACAGGTTCGAATCCTGTCTTCCGTAACAGGAAGTAGCTAAGTCTGGTTAAGCAATAGACAATTTTGTAGGTTCGAGTCCTACCAAAACCAAATGGTTTTGTGGCGAAACGGTAAACGCACTGTATTTAGGTTACAGCAATTAGGATGGACTAAAAATCCATAATTCAACAAAGAAGGTCACTTTAAAAAATAGACCATCATTGTGTGTCTCACATAAAACGACAAAAAACAAAGCAAAGGACGACTAGCTTAAACACTTGTTGTTAAAGCAGTCTAGAAAACACCTTGAAATACAATTGTATTTTAAGACAATTTAGGTTTCCTTTTAAAGATTAACTTTTCATTAAATAGTTTGAAAGTTTTTCAACTAAAAATGATAAATCATCCGCAAAACGTTACTTAAATTACTTTTAATCGCTTGTATTTCCGTAGTTAGAAAGATCGTTGTCTTTTGCTTTGTTTTACCAAGAATAGTCATTTCAGCTAGACTGAAATTCTATTATAAATGTTTAATCATTCTGTAAAAATAAAACGCAGAATAAAAAATTAGAAATCATGAAGAGAGTAAGAATTCATGCAGGCAACGTAGGTTTAGTATTTAAAAATGGTGATTACAAACGTGTCATTACACAAGGCGTACATTGGTTAATGTTTAACGAAAGCGTTATAACATATAGCTTAACATCTGCTTTTAATTCACCAAAAGCATTGGATATCTTACTTAAAGATGATGCTTTGGCAAACAAGTTACATGTTATAGATATTGAAGACAATCAAATAGTATTGGTATATAGCAATAATAACTTTAAACATGTATTAACAGCTGGTCGTCATGCGTATTGGAAAGGAGTAATTGACTACAAATTTATTACGGTAGATTTTAACAATATTACCATTCCAAATACAATTGACAAAGCATTATACACCAATAATGCGTTGCGACAATACATAAGAAGCTTTGAGGTTGCAGCACACGAAAAAGCAGTTATGATTGTAGATGACACGTTTGATAAAATTTTAGACCATGGTACATACCATTTCTGGAGAAACAATCAAACCATCAAAATTGATAAAGCAGATTTACGTCAATTACAATTAGAAATTACTGGTCAAGAGCTATTAACCAAAGACAAAGCAACTGTACGTATTAATTTTTACGCACAATACAAAGTTACAGATATTGAAACTGCGTTAATGCGTAATAAAGATTACGAAAAACAATTGTACACTAATTTACAATTAGCATTAAGATCTTTTGTTGGCACGTATACTCTAGACGAGTTGTTAGAGCAAAAAGATAATATTGCAAAAGCAGTATTAGAAGACGTAAAAACACAAGCTACTAAATTAGGAGTTACTGTGTTACACACAGGTATTAGAGATGTAATTTTACCAGGTGACATGAAAGATATTATGAACCAAGTATTAATAGCTCAGAAAAAAGCACAAGCTAATGTCGTAACAAGACGTGAAGAAACAGCTTCAACCAGAAGCCTATTAAATACTGCAAAATTAATGGAAGACAACACCATGTTGTTTAAGTTAAAAGAAATGGAATATGTAGAAAAAATTGCTGATAAAATTGGCGAAATTACAGTCGCTGGAAACGGTAATGTAATCGAGCAATTAAAAGATATTTTTTCTGTGAATAAGTAAGGTTGTGGCGTAACCCAAACCAAAAAGGGTTTGGGTCGCGCTTTCCGCTAAATCTTTTGCAAAAAAAGCAAAAGGATACCGCATCAATCGCTTACGCAACAATCAGCTAAAATATTATACCACCCAAAAACATGGAAAAACATTTAGTAATTGACGATTTAATAAATACCCAAAAACAATTTTGGCTTGATTTACAAGTACATTGTATTATAGAATGTTGTGGAATAGATGCGCTTGAATTAAATAATTCTCATTTTATAACAATTGTAAATAAATATGGTGCGCTAAATATTATAAAGTATTTCATAAAAATACTTAAACATCTTAATTATTCACTTAACGAATTTGTATCAAGTAAGCTATTAAATATTTACGAAGACAAGATGGATTTTTCTAATAGAATATTAAAGTTATTAGAAAAAATAACAGAAAACAATTATGGAAACAAAGAATAAAATAACAGGAAACGATTTAATCCAATTAGGATTTAGACAAGGAAAATGGATGAAAGACGCCATTACACATATAAATAAGAATCAATTAGACCAAAAGCAAATGGAAACATATTTAGAGCAATTTAAATCTCCAGACCCAATTGCATTACATGTAAAATCAGTAGATTTTTCTATTAATATTAAAGCAGAAAACGACTTAGAAAAAGACAATGTTTTTAAAGTCGTAAACTCTATGCAAACCTTAATGAAAACACCAACATTAGTTGATGGAGCCATTATGCCTGATGCTTGTCCTACAGGTCCAGACGGAACCATTCCAGTTGGTGGAGTTGCAGTTGCAAAAAACGCAATACATCCAGGAATGCATAGTGCAGATATTTGTTGCTCTGTCATGTTAACCGATTTTGGTAAAGCAGATCCAAAAACTATTTTGGATGCTGCACATGCAAATACACATTTTGGTCCAGGAGGAAGAGATAGAGAGAATCAGTTTAGATTCCCTGATGAGTTATTAGATGCTTTTGAGTCTAATAGATTAATTGGTGATAAAGACATGATTAAAATGGCAAGAGCACATTTAGGAACTCAAGGAGATGGTAACCACTTTTTGTTTGTTGGTCAATCTAAAAAAACAGGAAACACCATGATGATTACGCATCATGGATCTAGAGGTCCTGGAGCAAGATTATATACCAAAGGAATGAAAATTGCAGAACGTTTTAGAAAAGAGTTATCTCCAGATACAATGAAACAAAACGCGTGGATTCCTTTTAATACAGAAGAAGGTCAAACGTATTGGGAAGCTTTACAAGTTATAAGACAATGGACAAAAACAAACCACGAAGTATTGCATAATGCTGTAGCTGAAACTTTAGATATTGAAATTGAAAACAGATACTGGAACGAACACAACTTTGTGTTTAAAGATGGCGATTTGTTTTACCACGCAAAAGGAGCAACACCTTTAGATGCTAAGTTTATGCCTGACATTACTGGTCCAAGATTAATACCTTTAAACATGAGTGAACCTGTTTTAATTGTGGAAGGAAACACCACTAAATCTAATCTAGGTTTTGCACCTCATGGAGCTGGTAGAAATATTAGCAGAACACAGCACAGAAAAAGTAAAACTGGTACAATTATGCAAATTTTTAAAGAAGAAACTAAAGGTTTAGATGTTAGATTTTTCTCTAAAGAAATTGATATTACCGAGCTACCAAGTGCATACAAAAACGCACAAACCGTTAGAAACCAAATGGAAGAATACGGTTTAGGTAAAGTTATTGACCAAGTTATGCCTTACGGTTGTATTATGGCTGGAGATTGGCAGAAAAATGCACCTTGGAGAATTAAAAGAGACAAGAAAAAACAAAGAAATAGAAAGTAAATTTTAGAAGGGAAAAGTAGGCTGATTTAGGTTGGTCTGCTTTTTGTATTAATATACCTCTGTAATAGTAAACTCTTGCTCTCTAAACACAATATTATCTCCAATAGTTTTACCCAATAATAATTGTGCAATTGGTGTATTAGCTGCAATAGCGTAAAATTTATTACTATCCACTTGTAACTCTCCAGCACTAATAGCAATATAATAATTAGCTTTAGTTGTAAACACAACACTACCTAAACCAATAATTTTAGAATGCTTTTCGGTACTTATTTTAACTAGCAATTGATTTACTTTTTGGATTTGCGCTAACTGCTTACCAGCCTTTTCACGTTCTAATTGTACCATTGCACGACCCGTTTCGTGTTTATCTCCTGCACTACTTTTAGTTTCAGAAGTTAACGATTCTTGTAACTCTTCAATTGTGTTACTAATTATATCTAATCTGTTTTGTGTAAACTGGACACATTGATTATGTAAACTAGATTTAATCTTTTGAGTTGTTTTCATCTTCAATTTTATAATTTAAAGCACCATAAAAATTCATCTGTGTTGTAATCCAGGTCTTTCTTGATGCTATGTATTTGGTCACAGGATTAGCCTTATATTTCCTAGGACTTGGTAATATAGCAGCAATTGCAGAGGCTTCTAATTTTGATAATTTAGAAGCAGGTTTTTTAAACCAATAATGTGCAGCAGCTTCTGCACCATAAATACCATTTCCCATTTCGATGCTATTTAAATAGACTTCCATGATACGTTGTTTGGACCAAGTCAACTCTATTAAAAACGTAAAATAAGTTTCTAAACCTTTACGCAACCAGCTTCTTTCTGGCCATAAAAACACATTTTTAGCTGTTTGTTGACTTATTGTACTTCCGCCTTTTATACGTTTTCCTTTTTTATTGTCTTGGTAAGCTTTTTCAATAGCCTTTAAATTAAACCCATTATGTTTTACAAACGTTTGATCTTCGCTACAAATAACTGCTAACTGTAAGTTTTTTGATATACTTTCAATAGGTTGCCAATCGTGCTTTAAAACTTTAGGACTATCTTTTTCAAAATATCTTATAACCATCAAAGGTGTTATTGGCACTGGAAACCACTTAAAAACTAATACTAATCCAAAAGTTATTATAACAAACCAAACTGCTATTTTAGCCAAAAATCTAAAAAATCTATTCATTAGTTTAATTAATAAGGTTTGCTAAATCTTCACCAATCAAGCTACCAATAGCGACTCCCATTCCGCCTAAACGCACACCACAATAGACGTGATTACTAAGCTGTTTTACAATTGGCTTTTTTTGATGTCCAACTCCCATAATTCCGCTCCAGCGATAATCAATTTCAAAATTAGTGGCAGGTAAAATAGTAGACTTTAAAAGCGATTCAAGTTTATTTTGTATTAAATCTGTTTGATTTAAATCCGTCGTTTCTTCAGCTTTAAAATCTAAATTTCGACCACCTCCAAAAAGGATCCGATTGTCAATATTTCTGAAATAATAATACCCTTCATCCAAATGAAAAGTTCCTTTTACATGAAGATTTTTAATTGGTTTTGTTATTAAAACCTGAGCTCTAGCTGGTTTAACTTTTGGTATATTTAAACCCGAAGCAAAACCATTTGTTGCAATTAATAATTTTGAAGTTGAAAAACTAAATTGATTAGTTTCTATTTTTACAGCATTTGTATCCTCTGAAAAATTAGTTACCAAAATATTATTTAAAATTTTAATGTCATTTAAGCGTACTTTACGCAGCAAAGCCTCCATCATTAATCCTGTGTCTATTTGTCCCTCAAATTGATTAAAACTGTACTGAGATTTGATGTTTTTAAAGCCAAAGGCATTAGGTTTTAAACTAAAAACAGGCTTTTTAAAAATTGGACTCAATAATGCATTAACCTCGTTTAGTTTAGCTTCACATGTTTCAAATAAACTAGTGTCTTCTGTAAAAAGCTCATAACCTCCTAATTCTTGATAATTTATAGTTTTATCACCTAAATTATCTCTTAATTTTTGTAAGCCTTTTTTTCGGTTGTTAACCAAATCTATAACCTCTTGCTCTGTGTGAGTTTTAAGGTCATCAATAATTTCGCTTAAGCTTCCATAACAAGCAAAACCAGCATTTTTGGTACTTGCACCTTGTGGTAAAGTCCCTTTTTCAAGAACTAAAATATTAGCTTTAGGAAAACGTTTTTTAAGTTGTAATGCGCAATTTAAACCTACAATACCACTACCAACAATAGTATAATCTACGTTGGTTAACCATGATTTAATTTCCCAGTAACTTAATGTCATTGTAGCAAGGTAGTAAATAGTTTATTGTTTTAAACTAAAAATAAACTGAGCCAAAGCATTAATGTTTTTATCTTTTAAATCTATTTGACCTTCAATTGCAATGGTTTCATCTGGATTACTAACTCCTGTAATGGTTAAGTTTTCAAGTTTATCAAAATAGGTGTTTAATAACGGAAAATAATTTTGTTGCTGCAGTTTTTCAAAATCTATATTAAAATCTAAAACATTAGAGGATTTGATATTTAGAGGTGCGTAATTTTTATTTAAGTCTGTACTAGCGTACAATCCGTTGTCTGTAGCATCAATTTTAAATTGATATAAAGGAAACACTCTTTTACTTAATTTACCTTGTCTAATTATTGTTAATTTCTCTAAATAATTATATAATTTTTGTCCTAGTGATGACAACTGAACATTAATTTCTGGCACTTGCTTTTGTACAGCTGATACAGTTTCGACTTTTTCAAAATCATCATTATACTCGTAAGACACTACAGAATCTGTTTGATAGGTTGCCTTAGCGACTTCTAATGCTAAATGCCCATTATAATACGTGTTTAAACTATCTGTATCCACATCTTGATTATTATGTTTAAATGACACATAATTGATAGTGGATACTAAATTAAGATCTAAAGTTATGCTAGCATCCTCTGAAAATGTTGTTCCAGACAACGTTTTTGGAACATCAAAAAATTGAGACAACACCAAATTACCATTTAACTGTGCTTGACCTGATTTAAAGTTTATATCTAAATTATTATCCTTTGTCAAATAACTGATATGCGAGTCTGCATCTTTAATTTTAGACCACAATTCACCATTACTATCTAACGATTTACCTTCTACCAAAAGCTCTTGAAAAACTTGATTAACATCTGTTGGTTGGTCACTATAAGCTAATACACAACGGTTGTTGTTATAAGCAATTTGTAAGGTGTTACTTGTATTACTTGATACGACATAGTTAGCTTGAGACCTAAAGTTTACAATTTTAAATTTTTGTGAAATAAAGTTTTTAAAGTCAGATGAATCTGAAATTTTTAAAGATGAAAATACAGATGTTTTAGGTTGGTTTTTTATAGTATATAAAAAGATATTAGAAGGAATATTAAACCCTTTACCTTGATCTGGACCATCTTCTTCAATCGTATCTTTTTCTGTTTTATTTTGAAGGTAAAAATCACTATTAGTTATAGCATTAACAAGCATTGATTGACCAATACCATCAATATCTATTTTAACAATCTGATCTGCGTTTTCATGTATCACATCTTTATATGACTTATAATCACGAAACATTAAAAACCCTTTAAAAACTAAGAGCAGCACTATTATAATAATGGCTGCTCTTTTTATAACTTTTTTAAAATTCATTGAGTTTTACTTTGCTATATTTTCAATAATATCAAAAATATATTTTAATGCATTTTCTTGGCTTGATGGCACACCTATTACCATATTTGTATTAACAGTATTTCCTTTAATTTTTGAAGCTGTTATGTATGCATCTTCAGAAGTGTTTAAAAACCACTCTAATTTACCTGATCTATCAATTCCCATTTCTTCAATTGGTAATTGATCTGCTAATTGTTGTGCACTAACATACATTGAATAGTTGTTTTTCGACATAATATTTTTATGTTTACTTGACACTTTAGCATTAAAAGTACCTGTTACTATCTTTTTCATCTCTACAGCTGACGTACCAACAAATATGATATCATCCTTGATTAAAAAATGTAATGATATTGGACTGCTTTTTTCTTTAAAAGTATAAAAGCCATCATTAAATGTTACAAACTCTTTATTTTTTGAGTATTTAATTAATTTAGTAATTATTTCAGAATCATCACTTGAAGCCATTAATAAAAAATCTGGTAATGTTTCTGTTTTCTTTTTTTCAACTTCAACATATTCGTAATCATCATTATACTCATAAGTTGTATATGTTACTTCTTGTTTAGAAATACCAGATAATAAAAACAACATATCTCCTTTAAGTACCTCTGCAACTGCTTCTTCATCTAATAACAATGAAAACAAATCAATTGCCAATACAGCCTCTTCACCATAATATGGCATATTTTGATAAATAGATTTCATTAATTTTGGATACTCTTCTAACATTGCTTTAGTATCCATAGCATAACTCATGTATGCAATCATTTTATCTTCATTAACATAATCAAAAAACTTTTTATTAAGTTTTCTAGAGCTCATTTTTTTATAGCTTTTAGCCATCATATCTGACATCGTGTACTTTGTATTAAGCATCATTTTGTCATCCTCCAAAAATAACTTTGCAGTTAAATTATTGTCTGCATACATCGCTCCTAAATTAAATCCTGCTAAATCTCTAAAATAAGCAGATCCTAGCATTTGAGAATATATTTTACCAAAATCGTTTACCCATAAAGTCGCTTCTGCTGTATTATCAATACTACTTAAATAAGATTTATTTTTTAGTATAGAATTAGCTTCGATTTGTAATAAAACTTCTTTTGCTTTTTTTAAATCCCACTGTTTAGACAATGTTCTTTTAATATCATAATTATTATTATAGCTATCATAATAATTATAAGTATTATTATCTTCTGTAGACTCTATAACTGTTTCTTCGATTTCTTCTTCTTCATAGATCTCTTCAGAAGCTTCCTTAACTGTTTCTGCTTCTTCAACCTCTATTGCTTCTGTTACAGCATCATCTGTGTAACCATAAATATTATCAGGCTTAAGACCATAACGTTTGGCTACTGTTTTATCATTAAAATAAGAATCAACAAGCGATCCTTCTACAATTACCAATGTATTATCATTCCAGATAATACCGCCTTCGCTATTATCTTTAAAAGATCGGATTCCGTTATTATTAACAAATTCATGTCGACTATTTGTGTTTTTGACAAAGGCATCAAATTTATCACCATTACTTACAGGAATAATAAAAGCATTATACATAATACTATCATTTACCTGAAAAAAGTAATGAGAGGATGCTTTAATGTTAATTCCAAAATCTTCAATACTACTATAATCAGCTTCTTTTCTAGAAAGCTCTTTAAGCATCTCTTGCATGACAAAAGAGTTATTCAACTCTTCAATAGACATTAACTGTGTTAAGTTCTCTCCTTTTATGGATGCTACAATTGATGCCTCTTTTGGGACTTTTGTTATAGTGTTTTGTGCAAATACAATTGATGCTGTAAACAGCATTACTGCTGTAAATAATTTTTTCATTTAATTTCGAATATTAAGTTTAAGTGTTGGTTATTTTATTTTGATAATTTTATTTGAGTACTTAAGTTTCCGCTTCCGTCAATAATTTCCATAGCATTTAGACGTTGCATAACTGCTTTTTTAGATTTAGAAACTTTAGCTTTTGGGTTGTTTTGAGACAATACAGTTTTATCAAATCTATAAATAGCTGTATATGATGCATCATCAAACACTTTTTTATTTTTACTATTTAATTTGCTGTATTGTTTTTTAATCTGATCAGAATAAGTATATTTTCTTTTAAATTGACTGTTATTTTTATCAAAAAAATAAGATGAAATCACCATTTTATTTTTTTGTTTATTGGATACATTAGTCGCAATCTTATTTATCTTGTCTACATCTTTAAAATTACATTTAACCGAAAAAATAAAGTTTTCATAATCGGCAGTTTTAGTAACATTTGTAATACCGTCAGCTTTATTAAGCTCGGCAACAATATCGTTTAACCCTTTTTGAATATCTTGTCTTGAGGGTACTTTATATCCATTTATTGAATCTAACAACATGATTGAAGCAATCTTGGACTTGCTTTTACTTAAGTTAAGCGTGTAAGTCATGGTTCCAGAACCGTCACTTTTAAGATCTATTTCCTCTATGACTTCAAAACAAGAGGTTATTGTTATTAGTGTTACTAGTAAAACACAGATTTTAAATAAGTTATATGGTTTCATAAAAGCGATTTTTTTTGAAAAATCAAATATACAGAGGTTTTAGTTTATAAATAAAAAAACTCCGAAAGAGATTTCGGAGTTTTAATTTTATTTAATTTTCTTCTTGCTTTTGCATGACAAAATCTTCCATGAATTTTGTAGTATAATTACCAGCAATATAATCAGGATGATCCATTAACTGTCTATGAAAAGGTATTGTTGTTTTTATACCTTCAATAACAAACTCATCTAAAGCACGTTTCATTTTGTTAATTGCTTCTTCACGTGTTTGTGCAGTAGTAATTAACTTTGCAATCATCGAGTCGTAGTTTGGCGGAATACTATATCCTGCGTAAACATGTGTATCTAGACGTACACCATGTCCACCTGGAGCATGTAATGTAGTGATTTTTCCCGGAGAAGGACGGAAGTCATTAAAAGGATCTTCAGCGTTTATACGACACTCGATTGAATGTAAATTTGGAGTATAATTTTTACCCGAAATTGGCACACCAGCTGCTACTAATATTTGCTCACGGATTAGGTCAAAATCAATTACTTGTTCAGTAATTGGATGCTCAACTTGAATACGTGTATTCATTTCCATGAAATAAAAGTTTCTGTGTTTATCCACTAAAAACTCAACAGTTCCTGCACCTTCGTATTTTATGTATTCGGCTGCTTTGACAGCTGCTTCACCCATTTTTTTACGCAATGCTGTTGTCATAAAAGGAGAAGGAACTTCTTCTGTTAATTTTTGGTGACGACGTTGTACAGAACAATCTCTTTCTGATAAGTGACAAGCTTTACCAGTACTATCTCCTACAATTTGTATTTCAATATGACGTGGCTCTTCAATAAGTTTTTCCATGTACATATCATCATTTCCAAAAGCAGCTTTTGACTCTGTTCTAGCAGACTCCCAAGCGTTTTGCAAATCTTCTTCTTTCCATACAGCACGCATCCCTTTACCTCCACCTCCAGCAGAAGCTTTTAGCATGACTGGATAACCGGTTTCTTTAGCTACTTTTACACAGTCTTCAAAGTTTTCTATAACTCCTTCACTTCCTGGGACAACAGGTACTCCTGCAGCAATCATTGTTGCTTTTGCATTAGCTTTATCTCCCATTCTGTCAATCATTTCTTCAGAGGCACCAATAAATTTGATTTGGTGTTCTTCACAAATTTTAGAAAATTTTGCGTTTTCAGATAAAAATCCATAACCTGGATGTATGGCATCTGCATTTGTAATTTCTGCTGCTGCAATAATGTTTGACATTTTCAAATAAGACTCGCTACTAGCTGCTGGTCCTATACAAACTGCTTCATCAGCAAATTTAACGTGTAGGCTTTCTGCATCAGCAGTACTATATACTGCTACTGTTTTAATGCCCATTTCTTTACAGGTTCTAATAACACGTAATGCTATTTCACCTCTATTGGCTATTAATACTTTTTTAAACATCTTTTTTAAATTAGATAATTAGACAATTGGATTATTTGATAATTAAAACTGTTTAAACAGTATTAATTCTAATAATCTAAAATTAAGATGGGTCTACTAAAAATAATGGTTGATCAAACTCTACAGGTGAAGAATCGTCAACTAAAATTTTAACTATTTTACCTGATACTTCAGATTCTATTTCGTTAAATAATTTCATAGCTTCAATTATACAAAGCACATCACCTTCACCAATAGTTTGCCCTACTTCTACAAATAATGGTTTATCAGGGGATGGTTTTCTATAAAACGTACCTATTATTGGTGATTTTACTGTAATATATTTAGAGTTTTCTTCTGCTTTAGGAGCTGCTGTTTCTGGCGCTGCAGGTGTTGCTACTGGAGCAGGTTGCATAGCTTGCTGCATTGGCATTTGTGCTTGCATTGGCACTTGTTGGACATACGTTGTTTCTGTCTCAGAACCAGTTCTGATAGTTATTTTTACATCGTCAGTTTCTAATTTAACCTCACTTGCTCCTGATTTTGCAACAAATTTAATTAAGTTTTGAATGTCTTTTAAATCCATAATTATAAGTTATTAATTAAGTTTTTTAGTTAGTTTATGAGTTGTAAGCCCATTTTAGATATATTGAGCCCCAAGTAAATCCACCTCCAAAAGCAGCAAACACTAGGTTGTCTCCTTTTTTAAGTTTAGATTCAAAATCGTTAAGTAATAATGGTAAAGTTGCAGATGTTGTATTACCGTATCTGTGTATGTTTTTTAAGACTTTATCGTCTTGTAAGTTCATTCTGTTAGCTGTAGCGTCAATGATGCGCATGTTAGCTTGGTGTGGCACTAACCATGATACATCATCATGAGATAAGTTATTACGTTGCATTATTTTTTCGCAAACGTCTGCCATATTTGAAACCGCAAACTTAAATACCGTACGTCCATCTTGGTGTACAAAATGTTGTTTGTTGTCTAGGGTTTCTTGAGATGGAGGTAATATTGACCCTCCTGCTTCTATTTTTAAAAACTCGCGTCCTGTACCGTCACTTCTTAGATATTCATCTTGAAATCCTAAACCTTCTGTATTTGGCTCTAGCAAGACTGCTCCAGCTCCATCTCCAAAAATAATACAGGTTGCACGATCTGTGTAGTCTATAATAGAAGACATTTTGTCTGCACCTATAAGTAACACTTTTTTATATCGTCCAGATTCTATATAACTTGTTGCTGTAGATAATCCGTATAAAAAACTAGAACATGCTGCCTGTAAGTCATAGGCAAAAGCATTAGTTGCTCCAATTTGTGTAGCAGTATACACTGCAGTTGAAGCTACAGGCATATCTGGAGTAGCAGTAGCTACTATAACTAAATCTATCTCTTTTGGATCTAGATTTTGTTTTTTCAGCAGGTCTTTAGCTGCGTTTATGGCTAAGAAAGAGGTTCCTTGGCCTTCTTCCTTAAGGATTCTACGCTCCTTAATACCTGTTCTGGAGGTAATCCATTCGTCATTAGTATCTACAAGGGTTTCTAATACCTTATTAGATAAAACATAGTCTGGCACATAGGCACCAACAGCAGTAATTGCAGCAGAGATCTTGCTCATATTTTAGCTATTTTAGTCAAAAAAAGGTCTAAAAATGACCCTATTCAACTTAATTTTATTAAAATTAGTCATTTACCGACTATTTCGTGCAAAGTAAATGCTTTTTAACGTAAAGAAAAACAAATCATAAAAAAAACGCCCACAAGTGAGCGTTTTATTGTATGCGTGCATAGTAATTATGCTACGTTTTCTTCTACTGAATTGTCAATTAAAACTTGACCTCTGTAGTAAAGTTTTCCTTCACTCCAGTGAGCTCTATGGTATAAATGAGCTTCACCAGTTGTTGGGCAAGTTGCAATTTGTGGCGCAGTTGCTTTATAATGTGTTCTTCTCTTATCTCTTCTTGTTTTCGAGATTTTTCTTTTAGGATGTGCCATTTTATATAATTATTTATCCGTTAATAGTTTTTTTAATGTATTCCAACGAGGATCTGTTTCCTCTTTGTCTTCTTTTTTATCTTTTAGCTTTGGGCTAAGTTCTTCTAATTTATCTAATATTTCAGAATCTAACGTTCCGTCTTCAACACCTGGATGAATACGCTTACTAGGTAGTGCTAACACTACTAATTCATAAATATACTGTTGTACATTTATTTCATATTCACCATGAGGAATAATTAATATATCAATGTGATCATCGTTATATTCTTCCCCAAATTTTATTACCAAATCAAACTGATTTGCTATTGGTAGGTCAAAAGGCTCATTAGTAACATCACAATTGACATTAACTGTTCCTGAAACTTGAAAATTTAACTCTAGTAAAGTTGCTTTTTTTTCTAAAAGCAAATCTACTTTAATATCACAGGAGTTAAAATCCTCATATTCAAAATGATCAAAGAACGCTTGTTCAATTTTATAGTCAAAATGATGTTTCCCTACTTTTAAACCTACAAATGGTATTGTAAATTCTTTTAATTGCTTCATTACCACATCTGTTTTGAGCCTGCAAATATATAAAATTTTCTTTACTTCTAAGACTTATAAACATTTTTTTGTTTATATCTTTCTTTTAGAGAATCTTAATGGGTTTTTATTAAGCTCTTGATATTCTTTTCTATTATTAAATATATGTATTCCTGTAAAGATTGCTTCTTTAAAAGAATTTACATCTGCAGTACCTTTTCCTGCTATTTCATAGGCTGTACCGTGATCTGGACTAGTTCGCACACGATTTAAGCCTGCTGTATAATTTACACCTTGACCAAAAGATAATGTTTTAAATGGTATTAATCCTTGGTCGTGATAAGAAGCTATAATGGCGTCAAAGTTTTTATAATTATCAGATCCAAAAAAGCTATCTGCTGCATATGGACCAAAAACCAGCTTACCTGAAGCTTTAATTTTTTGTAAAGTTGGCCTTAAAACAGTATCATCCTCTTCTCCAATAACACCATTATCTCCTGTATGTGGATTAATACCTAGTACTGCTATTTTAGGTTTATTAATTTTAAAATCTTGTTTTAAAGAATTATAAACTGTTTCTACCTTTTTTTCAATAAGTTCTGGTGTAATATGTGTTGCAACATCTTTAACAGGTACATGATCTGTTAATAGTCCAACCCTTAATCCTTCTGAGACCATAAACATTAAACTATCACCTTCTAATTCTTGATTTAAATAATCTGTATGTCCTGGAAATTTAAAAGATTCCGATTGAATATTATGTTTGTTTATTGGTGCTGTGACCAATACATCAATTGTGTTTTCTTTTAACGCTTTTGTAGCTTCTTCAAGAGATTTAATAGAATAAGCTCCTATTTTTTTATCCTCTTGACCAAATTTAATAATCACATTTTCTTTCCAGCAATTTAAAACATTAACACGACCAGGAATAGCCTGATTTACATTATGTATACCATTTAAATTAATATTTAATTTAAAATGGTTTTTAACAAAACTCATAGTTTTAATAGAGGCAAAAATAATAGGTGTACAAAAATCTAACATTCTATTATCTTCAAAAATCCTTAAGACAATTTCTGCTCCAATACCGTTTAAATCTCCAATCGAGATTCCTAATTTAATATTTTCTTCTTTCTTCATTAATACTACTAACTATTGTTTGTAAATTTACCAAAGCAAATTTAACCAAATAATACGATTAAGTAGATGTTTACAGGAATAATTGAAACCCTTGGTACAGTCAAGCAACTAACTAGACTGAAAGATAATTTAGATATCACTATTGAAAGTACAATTACTAACGAACTTAAAATTGATCAAAGTGTAGCGCATAATGGTGTTTGTTTGACTGTTGTCGAAATAAATAAAAACCAATACAAAGTAACTGCCATAAAAGAAACTTTAGACAAGACCAATATTGGTGACTTGCAATTAAATGATATTGTAAACATCGAGCGCGCAATGAAGCTTGGGGACAGACTAGATGGCCATATTGTACAAGGACACGTAGACCAAACTGCAACTTGTGTTGAAGCGTCAGAAACTAATGGAAGTTGGCTATATACTTTTGAATACAATCCAAAATTAAATAACATTACTATTGAAAAAGGATCTATTACAGTTAACGGAGTAAGTTTAACGGTTGTAAACTCGCAAAAAAACAGTTTTAGTGTTGCTATTATACCTTACACACATGAACACACTAATTTTAAGCACTTTAAAATTGGAACTAAAATAAACTTAGAATTTGATGTAATAGGTAAATATGTAAAACGATTAAATGAATTAAACGTTTAAAGTTTTTTGTTTCATTATCAGCTTATAAACTCCATAAACCATACCTAAAGCAATTAAAATAACTAAACCACCATCTATAGGAAGACCAGGAGGTGGTGTGCTAGCTGCGCCACCAGGAGCTGCTGGCATTGGAGGTGTCGCAATATTTTGCGACACTACCACTGAACTTATTAACAAAAATAAGACAGGTACGATTAATGTTTTTATTTTTTTCATTGCTAATTTGAGGCTGTAAATGTATAAAAAAAACGTCTCTAACAAAACTTTTAATTTGGTTTTTTAATCAAAAGCATCTTTAAAACGCTTTTTTTTTCGCTGAAATACAATTATTCAAGTGTTTTTACCGATTAATGTCAATTAATTTACATTTATATAATATAACCTTTTTATGACTTATTTATTATATCTAAATCCTAATCTATTATAGTAATCCTATTCGTACATTTTTAAATATTTATCTTTTACTACTTGACCTACTGGTTTATTATCAATTTTACTTTCTAACCAAGAAATGACATCTAGATATAAAAATGCACGACGCTCAAATGGATGACCTTCATATTGCTTTAAAACTTCCAACAATTTAATAAATTCTTTTTTTATGTCCTGAGGATAAACATCCTGCAAGCCTCTAATAAATTTAATCATTTCTTTTTGCACTTCATGCAAATCATTCATTTTAATTAAAAACTTATAGGTACTACGAAGCAAAGCTTCTAAATGATAATCTAAACCAGCTTCATAATGTGCTACAAGATTTAATACTCTTGAAAAACACAACAAATCTTCACGCATGGATAACGATTTGTTAGAAATAATTTTATCTAAATAAAAGATGCACTCTTTATTATTACCTGCTCCAAAATGCAAACTAGCAAACTTATAGTAAAAGACCATTTTATGATGCTCGTCTATCTTACTACTAAATTTAATTAACTCTGTTTCAATTTGCGGTATTAACGTTAAACCTTCTTCAAAGCTTCCATCTATAAAAAATTGATTGATTTTATGAAAATTACCATATAAAAAGACTAGAGAAGAGACATTTTCATCTTTAGGAAAATGTTTCTGATTAACAACCTCATAGAATTCGTCTAATTTTTTTATAAATTTCGGCTTATTCTTGATAAAATATAAAGACTCTAATAAATAATTGTTTCCTTTTAAAAAAAACACAGGATTTAAACTAATCATATTTGGGTTTTCATAAAATAAATCCACCCACTTTAAGGCATACTTATAGCAGTTCAAAAAATCTTGCATTAAAAAACTATACCACAAATAAGCTTTGTATAACCATAATTTTTCTCTGAAACCTAAATCAGCACGCTTTACTTTAGGCAGCCTGTCTTCAAAATAAGTAGTTACCGCTTGACTTTCTTCTTCATTTTTAACATAACCTGTTTTTAAAATTATACTATATAATTGTAATGATAAATTAGACAATTTACTAGTTATTACATTAGCTTCACTTAATGACTTTGCCTGTACGGTCAACTCGTCTGCACGACTACTTATACTTCTAGTTATGTATTGTGACTCAATAACCTTTTCAAGCTCTACAATTTCGTAAGCCAAATTTTTCTCCTCATTAACAATTGCAAGCTCTTTTGCTTTATCTAAAATTTTAAGACTTTGTTTATACAGTCCCTTGTGGTATAAAATAGAAGCAAAATCTAATTGCTCTCTTATTTGAGAACGTATATTTTGATGAGACGGGTTGAGCTTTAAACTAATTAGTATTTGCTTGTACAAATGTGCTTTAACATTGGCCAATTGCTGTTTTTTAACAACTCCGCTTTTCAATATAACAGCCTCGTTGTAAGAGTGTGCTTTATCTAAAAGGTTAAATAAATTTAAAAATTTAGAATCCTGATTAACACCAAGCCTTCCCACATACAGCTTAAACTGTCGTTTTTCCGACTTGGTTAAAGATTTAACTAATAAAAATAAATTATCTTTTTGATCTTTAGTCATCAATCTGTTTTTGTTTTAATAATCTGATTATCAGTACTTTATATGGTTAATTTAAGCTTGAACATCGTAGTAATGCACTTAACAAGCCTACAAACGGTTATCCAAAGTATAAATTAGTAATTCAATAGAAAAATAATTCTCTCGAAAATGTCGAAAAATAAAATACAAATATTTGACACTACACTAAGAGATGGCGAGCAAGTCCCTGGATGTAAACTTAATACAGAACAAAAAGTTATCATCGCCAAACAGCTTGACAAATTAGGTGTAGATGTCATAGAAGCAGGATTTCCGGTATCTAGTCCAGGTGATTTTAAATCAGTTGAAGCCATATCAAAAATAGTGAAAAACGCGACAGTTTGTGGATTAACACGATCTGTTGAAAATGATATTAAAGTTGCTGGAGAAGCATTAAAACATGCTGTAAAACCCAGAATACACACAGGAATAGGAACCTCTGACTCTCATATAAATCATAAATTTAAAAGCAACAAAGAAGACATTATACAACGTGCTTTTGCTGCTGTTAAATATGCAAAATCTTTTGTGGAAGATGTCGAGTTTTATGCTGAAGACGCAGGTAGAACAGATAACGAGTATTTAGCAAGAGTGTGCGAAGCTGCTATTAAAGCAGGAGCAACAGTACTAAATATACCAGATACAACAGGTTACTGCTTACCAAGTGAGTATGGTGCAAAAATTAAATACCTAAAAGAAAACGTAAAAGGTATTGAAAAAGCTATTTTATCTTGTCATTGCCACAACGATTTAGGTCTGGCAACAGCAAATTCCATAGAAGGTGTCATTAATGGAGCAAGACAAATAGAATGTACCATAAACGGAATAGGTGAACGCGCAGGAAACACTGCTTTAGAAGAAGTTGTTATGGTATTAAAACAGCATCCTTATCTTAATCTTGATACCAATATTAACACCCAAATGCTTTATGGGCTAAGCCAACTAGTATCAGACAGTATGGGAATTTACACACAGCCAAATAAAGCCATTGTTGGGGCAAATGCTTTTGCACATAGTTCTGGAATCCATCAAGATGGCGTTATAAAAAACAGAGCTACCTATGAGATTATCGACCCAAAAGATGTTGGTGTTACAGAATCTGCTATTGTATTAACAGCAAGAAGCGGAAGAGCTGCTTTAGCATACAGAGCAAAAAATGTAGGCTATGAGCTTACCAAGCTTCAATTAGATGATGTTTATGCAAACTTTTTATCTTTTGCTGACAGAAAGAAAGAGGTAAACGATAATGATATTCATCAAATAATCGAAACAAGTAATGTTTATCAACAAATTAAATCAGCTTAAAATGGGACAAACATTATTTGATAAAGTTTGGGATGCACATGTGGTTGATACAATTAAAAATGGCCCACAAATACTATACATTGACAAACACCTTATACATGAAGTTACCAGCCCACAAGCTTTTAACGAACTAGAAAACAGAAACATTCCTGTTTTTAGACCACAACAAATTGTCGCTACAGCAGACCACAACACACCAACTCAAAATCAACACCTACCAGTAAAAGATGAATTGTCAAGAAAACAACTAAAACAATTGTCCGAAAACTGTAAAAAAAACAATATAACTCTATACGAGCTAGGCCATAAATACAATGGAATTGTACATGTCATGGCTCCAGAATTAGGCATCACTCAACCTGGTATGACTATAGTTTGTGGTGACTCACACACATCAACTCATGGTGCTTTTGGCTCTATAGCTTTTGGTATTGGTACCAGTCAAGTAGCACAAGTTTTTGCTAGCCAATGTTTATTACTAACTAAGCCAAAAAGCTTAAGAGTAACCGTTAACGGTACACTTAAAAAAGGCGTACTACCAAAAGATGTTATACTATATATTATTTCAAAATTAGGCACAAATGCTGGCACAGGATACTTCTGTGAATACGCAGGAGATGTTTTTGAAAACATGTCTATGGAAGGCAGAATGACTGTTTGTAATATGAGTATCGAAATGGGAGCACGAGGAGGCATGATTGCACCAGACCAAACCACTTTTGACTATGTAAAAGGAAAAGAATTCGCACCTAAAGGCGAAGCGTTTGAAAAGAAAGTTAAGTATTGGAAAACACTACCAACCGAAGCAAACGCAACTTTTGATAAAGAATACACGTTTGAAGCTTCAGATATTGAACCAATGGTAACCTATGGTACAAATCCTGGAATGGGAATTAAAGTCACAGAAAATATCCCTACACTAAAAGACGCTTCATTTGAAAAATCTTTAAAATATATGAATTTCAAACAAGGTGAATCTCTAATCAATAAACCTATTAATTTTGTATTTATTGGAAGTTGCACAAATTCTAGAATTGAAGACTTTAGAGTTGCTGCAAGTTTTATAAAAGGAAAGAAAAAAGCCAATAACGTAACCGCTTGGTTAGTTCCAGGAAGCAAACAAGTAGAAACCCAAATAATTGAAGAAGGCTTAAAAACTATTTTTGATGACGCTGGTTTTGAACTGAGACAGCCAGGTTGTAGCGCTTGCCTAGCAATGAATGACGATAAAATACCACAAGGCGAGTATTGCGTTTCAACATCAAACAGGAATTTTGAAGGTCGACAAGGACAAGGTTCAAGAACGATTTTAGCCAGTCCACTTGTTGCTGCAGCTACCGCTGTAGAAGGTAAAATTGTAGACGTCACTAAACAATTAAATTAATTATGGAAAAGTTTAAAACATTACAATCAACAGCTATTCCATTAGCCATAGAAAACATTGATACAGACCAAATTATTCCTGCTAGATTTTTAAAAGCTACAGACAGAAAAGGTTTTGGTGATAACGTATTTAGAGACTGGAGATTTAATAAAGACGAAACTACAAACAGTAGCTTTGTTTTAAACAGCCCTAAGTATAATGGTCAAATTTTAGTTGCAGGAGACAATTTTGGTTGTGGATCAAGCCGAGAACATGCTGCTTGGGCTTTAAGCGATTATGGACTTAAAGTAATTGTATCTAGTTTTTTTGCAGATATCTTTAAAGGTAATGCATTAAATAACGGACTATTACCTGTTCAAGTTTCAAAAGACTTTTTAAAAGTACTTCTTGACATAGTCACTAAAAATCCAGAAACACAACTAACGGTTGATTTAGAAAAACAATCTATATCTGTTAAAGGAACTTCATTTAAAGAATCCTTTGAAATTGACGCTTATAAAAAAACATGTCTAATTAATGGCTATGATGATATTGACTATCTATTAAGCAAAAAAGAAACTATCAAAGCTTTTGAAGCTAAAAAAACCTACTAACTATATACAACATGAAAATTAATATAGCTGTTTTACCAGGAGACGGTATTGGTCCAGAAGTTACAAACCAAGCCATCAAAGTATTAAAAGCAATTGCTTTAGAATTTGACCACACCTTTTTGTTTAAAGAAGCACCTGTTGGCGCTATAGCAATAGACCAACAAAACAACCCATTACCAGATCAAACATTAGATTTATGCAAATCTAGTGATGCTATATTATTTGGAGCTATTGGAGATCCAAAATATGATAACGATCCTACCGCTAAAGTAAGACCAGAACAAGGCCTATTAAAACTAAGAAAAGAATTAGGGCTATACGCCAACATAAGACCTGTAAAAGCTTACGACATGCTACTAGAGAAGTCTCCTTTAAAAAGAGAAATTATTGAAGGCACAGATATTAGCATTTATCGTGAATTAACAGGAGGAATCTATTTTGGAAAAAAACACCTTAGCGAAGACGGAAACACTGCGTCTGATTTATGTGAATATTCTAAATATGAAATAGAACGCATTGCACATTTAGCTTTTAAAGCTGCCAGAAATAGAAAACAAAAAGTCACCTTAGTAGACAAAGCCAACGTGCTAGAAACATCACGTTTATGGCGCAAAGTTGTAACTAATTTAGCCAAAGGTTATCCAGATGTCACTTTAGACTTTTTATTTGTAGACAATGCTGCTATGCAAATGATACTTAACCCTAATCAGTTTGATGTTATTTTAACCGAAAATCTTTTTGGAGACGTCATTAGCGACGAAGCTAGCGTGATTGGAGGCTCTATTGGATTATTAGCATCTGCATCTGTTGGAAATAAACATGCTATGTTTGAACCAATCCATGGCTCATACCCTCAAGCCACAGGTAAAGATATAGCCAATCCTGTAGCATCAATCTTGAGCGCAGCAATGTTATTAGAACATTTTGACTTACACGACGAAGCCAACCTAATTAAGAAAGGTGTAGAAAAGTCACTAAAGCTAGAAATTACTACACCTGATTTAAACACATCTTATGATAATATCACAACATCTAAAGTTGGTGATTTTATAGCTGATTTTATTAGTAATCCAAATGATTCAAATATTAATTTTAACAATATTCACTTAGGACAATCTACTATTATATAATCACTTACATTTTATAAAAAAATGCCTGATATTGTTGTATCAGGCATATTTTTACTTTACACATAAAAACAATACTTAAAAAAAGCCCAAAAACTAGACGATTCGAGGCTTTTTTAACAAACTAACTAAAGATTAATATTCACATAAACAGTAGATCTGGATAGGATCTTATATTGTTTATTTTAGAATATTAAGCGTCTTTGATGTTTTAATTATCTTAATGTTTTATTTCCTTTTTCTTTAGTTCTTATTTTATATGCTTCATCAATAGTTGATACAAAAATTCTACCATCACCAATTTGCTCTGTACAGGCAGCTTCCATTATAGCCTTTATTGTTACTGCTTCAAAATCATCATTAACTATGATTGATAAATAACTTTTTACAGAAGTCATTTTAGCTTTTTCAGAAGACATCAAATCTAAATAGTCAGCATTTTCTTGACCAACTCCTGCAACTTCCCAATGCGTAAAAAAATCAACTCCAACTTCATGCAACGCCTCTTTGACTTCACTAAATTTAGACTGCCTAATAATAGCTTCAACTTTTTTCATATTTATCTTTTAAATTTAAGATACACAGTCCTTAAAAAACTATAAGGACTATGTCATCACACTTAAAACAAACTATTATTTTATCCTCTATCTCGTTTACCTGGATAAGCGATTTCACCATGCTCTGATAGATCTAAACCTACCAATTCTTCTTCTTCTGTAACACGAAGTCCCATTGTAGATTTTAATATTTTAAATATTATAAATGATAACACTATAGACCAAACCGCATAAGCTAAAACTCCAATTGCTTGAGATCCTAATTGACTAGCTCCTCCACCGTTAAACAAACCTATTCCTTTATCTCCATCAATACCCCAAAGCCCAATCACTAAAGTTCCCCAAGCACCTGCTACTCCATGTACAGATACTGCACCAATAGCATCATCTATTTTTAATTTTTTCTCTATAAATTCTATTGAAAACACGACTATAATTCCGCCTATCAATCCAGCAAATATTGCTCCTATTGCAGACATATTTCCACATCCAGCAGTAATACTTACCAAACCTGCCAATGCACCATTTAAAGTTTGTGGTAAATTTGGTTTACCATACCAAATCCAAGTTGTTACTAATGCACCAAGTCCACCTGCTGCTGCTGCTAAATTTGTAATTAAAACAACGTTTGAAGCTCCAATTGCATCGGTTCCTCCCCAAGCTAATTGAGATCCTCCATTAAATCCAAACCATCCTAACCACAATACAAAAACCCCTAAAGTTGCTAATATTTGATTATGACCTGGAATTGGCATAACTTTTCCGTTAACAAATTTCCCTATTCTTGGTCCAACCATAAAAGCAGCAATTAATGCTGCCCAACCACCAACAGAATGAACAATTGAAGAGCCTGCAAAGTCGATAAAACCAATATCAGCTAACCATCCTCCTACGACACCACCTTCCGTAGCACCTTTCCATTGCCATCCACCTGCTATCGGGTAAATTAACGCTGTCATCATTATTGAAAATATTGCATATGTAGAATACTTTGTTCTTCCTGCTATCGCACCAGATACTATCGTTGCTGCTGTTGCTGCAAACATTGTTTGAAAAAACAAATCTGCTCCTTCTCCCTGCATTAGTCCACTCCAGAAAAACCATCCATTAGATGTATCTCCATACATAAGCGAGTATCCCACAAGCCAATATGTTAAAGATCCCACACAAATATCAAGCAAATTTTTCATTGCAATATTTGCAGCATTTTTAGACCTAGTCATTCCTGTTTCTACAAGAGTAAAACCTGCTTGCATAAAAAATACCAAAATACCTGATATAAGCATCCATAGCATTCCTAAATCTCCGTTAATTGCAGTTACTGCATCCTCTACATCTTTTGTTGTTGCTGCCACAACATCTTGAGTGGCCATTAAATTTGGTAAAAATGATAATAAATTATCCATAATAATAGTTTGTTGTTTTATAGTTAGTTATTCTTATACTAAAATTTGTAAATAGCTGCCACAACGAAAGAACCCAAGCTTTTTGTTGCCATTAAATCTGTATCTATAAAAATATCTTCAGACCCACTATCTAATCTAAATTCTGGTTTTACAATTAAATCTTCATCAATCACATAACTTCCGGTAAGCGTTACAGAAAACACACTTGGATCATCATCAATAGACTCGCTTTGAGTTTGAAAATATTCACCTCTTAATCCAACAGTAAAATCATCACTTAAACTAAACTGCGGATACAAATCAACACCATAAAAACCCTCTCCATCATTATCAGCATAAGCCGCATTAACACCTATAAAAAACTCGTCTGAAGCATCAAAACCTCCAGTATAATCTACTTCAAAACCTAATCCAGCATCATCATATAATAGATTTAAAAACTGACCACTATACCCTAATTGAGCTCCAACAGCATAACTTCCATCAGGATTAAACTCGGTAACATCTGTCTGATTAAACACACCAAGCATCAAACTAAAATCATCAGACAATGTAAAGTCTGCCTTAATACCTGTATGAGAAAAAGGACCATTAGAAAACAAATAAGACGTACTATAGTTAAAGTTTCCCGCAGGAGCAATAACCTCATAACCTAAAAATGTATTAAACTTACCTAGTGTAAACTTAGTGTTTTCACTAATATTATAAAAAGCAAATAATTGATTTAAAACCGTTGCACTTGCAGCTTCTCCTCTTGGTCCAAACACTAAATCAGCAACAGCACCAACTCGACCTTTCTCGTAAGACGCAATAATATTACCCATACCTAAAGAAAAACCTGCTGTATCTGCAAATGATGTTTCAGGAGCTATTTGATTCTCATCATTTGGAGCTGTTAAGTTAGCTCTATAATAAGCATCTACACTCCCTTCAAAAGAAAACTTTTTTTCAAGACCATCAGAATCATCCTGAGCAAATAATGTAATAGATAAAAGCAAAATAGCCAGACTAGTTAATTGTTTCATAAATATCAATTTTTTAGTTAGTATACATTTCAAAACTATATTAAAATAATATTAACCCCTAAAAAAATAGGGGTAACTAATAAATTTTTATGATTTTGCTAAACCGAACCCTGTTTTAAGAAGGGTGAAATAAAAAATATAGTTGTTTTTTGTTAAATCAACAAAAAACAGTATTCACATTTATTCAAAAAAGAAGCTTTTAAATAAATTAATTCAATTTTTTAATATTAACTCAATCGATTTAGTGATAAATTAGTTAAAAAAAATACAATTATTTATATTATGTAATTCTCAAAAAAAAGTAATTAAATTTTATATACATTAATATATGTGCAACAAAATCAGAATATCCTAAAAGTGTTTTCTCTTTTTTCAAATTTGACTGATAGCGTGTATCTTAGGTAAAAAATAAGGCACAAAAAGCCTTGAAAATTTCACTTATTATGCTTAAAAAACAAGGACTTTATTTACCAGAATTCGAACACGACAATTGTGGTGCAGGATTTATATGTAGTCTAACCGGAAAACGATCTAATGACATCATCCATAAAGCACTTGAAATACTAGTAAAATTAGAGCATCGTGGCGCTGTAAGCTCTGATGGTGTTACAGGTGATGGAGCAGGTATATTAATTGATATTCCGCATAAATTTTTCAAGATTTTTTGCGAATTTGAACTACCGGAATCTGGAGACTACGCAGTGAGTAATGTTTTTCTTCCAAGAAAGGAAAATCAACGTCAATTTTGTATAGATATTTTTGAGAAAGAAATCCAAAATCAAGGACTAAATTTAATTGGATGGAGAGACGTACCTGTTAACAGTAAAGTTTTAGGAAAAGTAGCCAAAGAAACCGAACCTTTTGTTAAGCAAATATTTATAGGTAAAGCTAACAATGAACAAACCGAAAGAGATTTTAATATAAAACTATATGCTGCACGTAAAATTGCAGAACACACAATATACGACTCTAAACTATCGGAATGTAAATATTTCTATCTACCTAGTTTATCCACAAAAATTATCATTTTTAAAGGCTTATTAATGCCTGAGCATATTAATGAGTATTATCTGGATTTATTCAATTCGGCTTTAGATACACGTTTAGCATTAGTACACCAACGTTTTTCAACTAATACATTTCCAACTTGGGATTTAGCACAACCGTTTAGATACATTTGTCATAATGGAGAAATAAACACTGTTAGAGGTAACGTTTCTAGAATGTTTTCTCGTGAAGAAATCATGGAAAGCCCATTATTTGGTGACGACATCAAAAGGATAATACCAACAGTATTAAAAGGAAAATCAGATTCTGCAACCTTAGATATGGTTGTTGAGCTGTTATTAATGACTGGTCGTTCGCTACCTGAAGCAATGATGATGTTAGTACCAGAAGCATGGGAAAAAAACCCAAACATGTCTGACGCTAAAAAAGCATTTTACGAATATAATTCTTGTCTAATGGAACCTTGGGATGGACCAGCTTCCATACCTTTTACAGATGGTAATTTTATTGGTGCTGTTTTAGACAGAAATGGTTTACGTCCTTCACGTTACACAGTGACTAAATTAGGTAATGTTATTATGTCTTCAGAAACTGGTGTTGTAGATATCAAACCTGAAAACGTAGAATATCATGGTCGTTTAGAACCAGGAAAAATGTTTTTAGTAAACATGAATGAAGGTCGAATTGTTAACGATGAAGAAATAAAAGAAGAAATTGCTGCAAAACACCCTTACAGAAAATGGTTAAACGAAAACCTAATTCATTTAAAAGATATTGAAGCCAAACAAGGACCTATTAAATATGATGAAATCGACCTTAAAAAACGTGAAGTTATTTTCGGATATACACAAGAGGATTTCAACACTATTATTCGTCCTATGGCGCAATTAGCAAAAGAGCCAATAGGATCTATGGGAAGTGATACACCTATTGCTATCCTATCCGAAAAACCACAGTTAATTTACAACTATTTTAAACAAATTTTCGCACAAGTTACCAATCCACCTTTAGATGGTATTCGTGAAGAGTTAATTACGGACATCAGTTTAACCCTAGGAAGCGATGTTAATATTTTTGATATCAACGCAGATCACTGTAAAAAGTTAAAAATCCAAAATCCAGTAATTTCAAAACACGATTTAGATAAAATTAGAGATTACGATACCAATCCTAACTTTAAGGTTGAATCTATTTCTATGCTATATGAAGTAAATAAAGGGTTAAACGAATTAGAAGTTGCACTTGAAAACTTAGTAAACAAAGCATCAAAAGCAATTGATAATGGAGCAAATATTATTATTCTTTCTGATAGATTTGTAGACGAAAATCATGCACCAATTCCTGCGTTATTAGCTTGTTCTTATGTGAATCATGCGCTTCATAAATTAAAAAAACGCTCAAAAATTAGCTTAATTATTGAGTCTGCAGAACCTCGTGAAGTACATCATTTTGCCTTACTATTTGGTTATGGAGCAAGTGCTGTTAACCCTTATATTGTTAATGAAATTGTTCAAAAACAGATAGAAAATCAAGATGTTACAGACTTAGAATATTTAACAGCAATTAAAAACTATAACAAAGCAGTTGGAAAAGGTATCTTAAAGGTTATGAACAAAATTGGGATTTCTACCTTAAACTCTTACAGAGGATCTCAACTATTTGAATGTATCGGAATTAAATCGTCTACAGTCGAAAAATATTTCCCAAATACAACCACTCGTATTCAAGGTATTGGTTTAAAAGAAATTGAACAAGAAATTGTAAAACGTCATAAAAAAGCATTCCATAAAAATATAGAACCTAATATTGAAGCTGGTGGAGATTACAGATGGAGACGTGGACAAGAAAAACACATGTTTAACCCATTAACCGTTGCCAAACTTCAAGAATCGGTAAGAACCAATAAAGCCTCTACTTTTAAAGAATATTCAGAATTAATAAACAACCAATCAAAAAGTTTAATGACTATTAGAGGCTTGTTTGAATTTGATCAATTTGACCCAATTCCTTTAGAAGAAGTAGAACCTTGGACAGAAATTGTAAAGCGTTTTAAAACTGGAGCTATGTCTTATGGCTCTATTAGTAAAGAAGCGCATGAAAATTTAGCGGTTGCCATGAATAGAATTGGAGGGAAATCTAATTCTGGTGAAGGCGGAGAAGATCAAGAACGTTTCTACAAAACCTCGCAAGGTGATTGGAAAAACTCAGCAATAAAACAAGTGGCTTCTGGTCGTTTTGGTGTGACTTCAAATTATTTAACTAGTGCCAATGAAATTCAAATTAAAATAGCACAAGGTGCAAAACCTGGCGAAGGTGGTCAATTACCTGGACCAAAAGTAAATCGTGAAATTGCAAAAACAAGAAACTCTACTCCTTATGTAGGATTAATTTCACCACCACCACATCATGACATTTATTCTATTGAAGATTTATCGCAATTAATCTACGATGTAAAATGCGCTAATCGCGAAGCTAGAATTAACGTCAAACTAGTATCTGAAGTTGGTGTTGGTACTGTAGCTGCAGGAGTTGCTAAAGCTAAAGCAGATGTTGTTTTAGTGTCTGGTTTTGATGGTGGTACTGGTGCTTCTCCTTTAACATCGTTACGTCACGCAGGTTTACCTTGGGAACTTGGTATTGCAGAAGCACAGCAAACCTTAGTAATGAACGATCTTAGAAATCGTGTGGTTTTAGAATGTGACGGACAACTAAAAACAGGACGTGATGTAGCTATCGCATGCTTATTAGGAGCTGAAGAATTTGGTTTTGCTACTGCGCCTTTAGTAGCATCTGGTTGTATCATGATGCGTGTTTGCCACTTAAACACCTGTCCTGTTGGAATTGCAACTCAAAACCCAGAACTACGTAAAAAGTTTAAAGGCAAACCAGAACACGTAGTAAACTACATGTATTTTGTAGCACAAGAATTACGTGAAATCATGGCTAAATTAGGGTTTAGAACTATAAATGAAATGGTTGGTCAATCTCAAAAACTAAATAGAAATAAAGCGATAGATCATTATAAATCTTCAGGAATTGATTTAACACCAATTCTTCACAAAGTAAAAGTTGATGAAGAGGTACAGTTATTTAACACTTACTGTCAAGATCACAATTTAAATGCGCATTTAGATTTTAAAATTATCAAACAAGCACACCAAGCTTTATTTAGAAGACAAAAAACACATTTTGAATTACCCATAACAAACATTGATAGAGCAGTTGGAGCTATTATTAGTAATGAAATCTCAAAAATTTATGGTGCGGATGGCTTACCAGAAGATACAATTGACATTAAATTTAGTGGTTCTGCTGGGCAAAGTTTTGGAGCATTTGCCACCAAAGGGTTAAAATTCACAGTTCACGGAAATACTAATGACTACTTAGGAAAAGGTTTATCTGGAGGAAAATTAATTATTAAAGTTCCAGAAAAATGTACCATTGTTCCAGAAGATAATATCATTACTGGAAACGTAACGCTTTATGGAGCAACATCTGGTGAAGTATATATTAACGGAAAAGCTGGAGAACGTTTTTGCGTTAGAAACTCTGGTGCAAAAGCAGTTGTAGAAGGTATTGGAGATCATGGTTGTGAATACATGACAGGTGGTGTTGCAGTAATTCTTGGCGCTGTAGGTAGAAACTTCGGAGCAGGAATGAGTGGTGGTGTTGCTTATGTTTTAGACGAAGACGGAACGTTTAAGAAAAACTGTAATTCAGACGATTTAAATATCGATCCTGTTGAAAATGTTGAAGACCAACTACAACTAGAGCAGCTTATTGAAAATCATTTCCTTGCAACTGGAAGCCCTTTAGCAAGACGTATTTTAGATGATTGGAAAAACTACCTTCCAAAATTCAAGAAAGTATTACCAGAGGAATACAGACAAGCCTTATTAAGATTAGAACAAGAAGAATTAGAATTAGCGTAAATTATGGGAAAGATAACAGGATTTTTAGAGTTTAAGCGCCAAAACGAAAGTTATATAGCGCCAGAAAAACGCATAGAGAATTACAAAGAATTTACGATTCCGTTACCAGAAGACCACATGAAAAATCAAGGCGCACGTTGCATGGATTGCGGTATTCCATTTTGCCATAGCGGTTGTCCACTAGGTAATTTAATTCCAGATTTTAATGACAAAGTCTACAAGGGAAAATGGAAAGAAGCTGCCGAAATTTTACATAAAACAAATAACTTTCCAGAGTTTACAGGAAGATTATGCCCAGCACCTTGCGAAGAAGCTTGCGTTTTAGGTATTAACGAAGATCCTGTAACTATTGAGAATATTGAGAAAAACATAGTTGAAACCGCCTTTAACGAAGGATGGATTACAGCACAACCACCAAAATTAAGAACAGATAAAACGGTTGCTGTTATAGGTTCTGGGCCTGCTGGTTTAGCTGCTGCACAACAATTAAATCGCGCAGGACACAATGTAACTGTATTTGAACGTGACGAAAAAGTTGGTGGCTTATTACGTTATGGTATTCCAGATTTTAAGATGGAAAAAAACGTAATAGATAGACGTGTTGCTGTTTTAGAAGAGGAAGGAATCACCTTTAAAACCAATGCACATGTTGGTGTTAATGTAGATGCTAATCAACTTAAAGACGATTTTGACGCAGTAGTTTTATGTGGTGGAGCAACGGTAAGAAGAAGTATCCCAATTCCTGGAGCTGATTTGAAAGGTGTCACGCAAGCAATGGATTTCTTAAAGTTAAACAATCAATATGTAGATGGTTTAGTAGAATTCAAAGACATTATTTCTGCAGAAGGAAAAGACGTCATTGTAATTGGTGGTGGAGACACAGGAAGTGATTGTATTGGAACCTCTAATCGTCATGGAGCAACTTCGGTTACAAATTTTGAAATATTAAGTAAACCTACTGAAGGTCGTCCAGCACATCAACCTTGGCCGTATTGGCCAATGAAGTTAAAAACAACCTCATCACACCAAGAAGGTGTAGAACGTTTTTTTAGCATTTCTACTAAAGAATTTTTAGGAGACAAAGAAGGCAATTTAACAGGATTAAAAACCGTTGAAGTCGAATGGATTTTCACTCCAGGTGAAAGACCGCAACTTAAAGAAGTGGAAGGTACTGAAAAAGAATGGAAATGTAATTTAGCATTATTAGCACTTGGTTTTACAGGAGCTGAAAAAACGCTAGCAGAACAATTTGCATTAAACATGGATTTTAGAACCAATATTGAAGCCTCTACCAAAGATTACAAAACGAACATTCCTGGTGTTTTTGCTGCTGGAGATATGCGTCGTGGACAATCTTTAATTGTTTGGGCAATTTCTGAAGGAAGACAAGCAGCGTATCATATAGACACGTATTTGATGGGAGAGTCCTGTTTACCTTTAAAGGATGATAGCGATTTGCCTCGAGTTTAATACATGGAAAGACGATTAATACTTTGACTCAATTAGAAAGATTGCTTCGTTTCTCGCAATGACGTGCAGCTCGTCATTGCGAGGAGGTACGACGAAGTAATCTGCTTAACTGAAGCAATAAAACTCTTTAAAACTAAAATTTTACAAAAATTAGAGAGATTGCTTCGTTCCTCGCAATGACGCAATTAACACTACTCAGGATACTTGCCTCTAATCCCATCTAAACACAAATTACCAATACTACCAACATGCGTGTGTTTTTTAGAGGTATCAGGCACATAAGTTCCACTTTCCACTTCGCCTCCAATTTTCTGATATGCTTCTCTAAATGGCATGCCTTCTACTACCAACGTATTAATATTATCTACTGTAAAAAGATATTGGTACTTAGCATCGTTTAAGTCTATTTCTTTTACAATGACTTGCTGAATAGCATAATTAAAAATATCTAACAAATCTTTTACATCTTCAATTGCTGCAATTATATTTTCTTTTAACAACTGAAAATCTCTATGGTATCCACTTGGCAAATTATTAGTGATTAATACCATTTCATGATGCAATGCTTGAATTTTATTTGCTTTACCTCTAATCAATTCAAAAACATCCGGATTCTTTTTATGTGGCATAATGCTACTTCCTGTCGTTAACTCGTCTGGAAAGGCAATAAAGCCAAAATTCTGACTATTATACACACAAATATCCATTGCAAAACGCGCTAAGGTATTACACACACTCCCTAAAGCTAAAGCAATAGTACGCTCGCTTTTTCCTCTGCTCATTTGTGCAGCAACGACGTTATATTTTAAAGTAGAAAACTTTAATTCTTTAGTAGTTAACTCTCTATCAATAGGAAACGAGCTTCCGTAACCTGCTGCAGAACCTAATGGATTTTGATCTACGCTTTTCAAGGCTGCATTTAACAAGTACACATCATCAATTAAAACCTCAGCATAGGCAGAAAACCATAATCCAAAAGAAGATGGCATTGCTACTTGTAAATGTGTATAACCAGGAAGTAAAGCTTCTTTATGCGTTTCCGCCAAACCTAAAAGTGTTTCAAAAAAAGTATTCGTT
The DNA here is from genome assembly GCF_001315805.1 of Olleya sp. ITB9. NCBI lineage: Bacteria > Pseudomonadati > Bacteroidota > Flavobacteriia > Flavobacteriales > Flavobacteriaceae > Olleya > Olleya sp. ITB9. The sequence continues at coordinate 100,580 of NZ_BCBW01000039.1, read as the reverse complement.
TTTTCGTTAATTTCTTTTAAACTCTCTTTATAGTATAACTGAAGTGCAACTAAAACCTGATCGTTTCTAGAACGTGCTGTGTGGATTTTTTTTCCAACGTCCCCTAAGGTTTTTGTTAGTTCGTATTCAATTTTAGAATGTACATCTTCAAAGGAATCCTCAATAACAAACGTTCCGTTTTCAATGGTTTCAGCAATGGCTTGCAATCCGTTTTTTAATTGTTCTAATTCTTCCGAAGAAATAATTCTAATAGACGCTAACATAATAGCATGTGCTAACGATGCTTGCACATCATACTTTGCAATATGTAAGTCAATCTGTCTATCGTTTCCAACAGTAAATTGTTCTATTTTTTTATCGATACTAATTCCTTTGTCCCAGAGTTTCATGATTTTATTTTTTATTGTCATTGCGAGGAAGAATGACGAAGCAATCTGTTCCTTAAACATGAGATTGCTTCACTATGTTCGCAATGACGTTTCACTTTTTTTTAAAGTACTTTTTCTAATAATTCTATATAAATTCTAATACCTTCTTCAATTTCATTTACATAAATAAATTCATCTGCAGAATGGGAACGCGTGCTATCTCCTGGTCCTAACTTTAAAGACGGACAACTTAATACTGCCTGATCGGATAAAGTTGGCGAACCATAAGTGCTTCTACCAATTTCTATTCCCGCAATTACCAATGGATGATCGATTGGAATGGACGATGAATTTAATTTTATACTACGCGGAATAATACTATCACAAGGTGCTTCTTTCTGTAAAATATCGACAATGTCTTGGTTAGAATATTTATCGTTTACACGAACATCAACCACTAGTTTCACATCTGCAGGAACCGCATTATGCTGCTTTCCTGCATTTATTTGCGTAACAGTCATCTTTACATCTCCCAAAGCTTCCGAAGTTTTATCGAACGTGTAATTTTTAAACCATTCTAAAACTGGAATTGTTTTATAAATGGCGTTATCGTGATTTGGATGCGCAGCATGACTTGGCGTTCCTTTTACGATTGCATCAAACACGACTAAGCCTTTTTCGGCAACAGCCAAATTCATTAAAGTTGGCTCTCCAACAATAGCGACATCCACTTTTGGAATAACCGACAACATACTATTTAACCCATTGTCTCCACTGCTTTCTTCTTCTGCGGAAGCGACAATAACCAGATTAAAATTTAGATTTTCTCTGCTATAGAAATAAGCAAACGTTGCTAACAAACTCACCAAACAACCTCCAGCATCATTACTACCTAAACCATATAATTTTCCGTTTTCAACAATGGCTTTAAAAGGATCTTTGGTGTAGCCATTATTTGGTTTTACAGTATCGTGATGCGAGTTTAATAACAACGTTGGTTTGCTATCGTCAAAATGTTTATTGGTTGCCCAAACATTATGTTTTGTTCTTTTAAAAGGAATATCCTGTTGCACAAACCATTGCTCAATATGTGCTGCTGTAGGGCCTTCTTCTGAAGAAAAAGACTGCGTTTCTATCAATTGTTTTAATAAAGCAATTGCTCTTGTTGTTAGTTTTTCTATCATTTTGAAATGGTTGTGTGTTTATTATTTTTATCGAAAAGCATTTCTGATTTACCAATACAAACTTTTTGAACTTGATTATTTACAGCATGAAAACAGTTGTTTAATTTTGGCAGCATGCCTTCATAAATAATACCGTTTTTAATTAACGGTTGGTAGGTTTTAGTATTGATGTTTTGGATAACAGAATCGTCATTATTTACATCTTCTAAAACACCCTTTTTTTCGAAGCAATAATATAATTCAGTTTTATATTTTGTTGCGAAACCTATTGCTAATTCCGAAGCAATCGTATCTGCATTGGTATTTAATAATTGCCCGTTTTTATCATGAGTAATCGCGCAAAACACAGGTGTAATTGTATTATTCAAAAGAATTTCTAAGGTTTCTGTATTTACCTTTTTGACGTCTCCAGCAAATCCATAATCGATAGGTTTAGATGGTCTTAAATCTGAAACTATCGTATTGCCATCTGCTCCTGAAAAACCAATAGCATTACAACTGTTAGCTTGTAATTGTGCGACTATAGTTTTATTGATTTTTCCAGCATACACCATGGTGATAATATCTAAAGTGACTTGATCGGTTACTCGTCTTCCGTCAATCATTTTAACCTCAACTTGCATTTGTCGTGCTAATTTAGTTGCTAATTTACCACCACCATGCACTAGGATTTTAGGAGAATCTATAGTCGCGAATGCTTTTAGGAATTGCTGTAAAGCGTTATCATCATCGATGATGTTTCCTCCAATTTTTATGATTTTTAGTGTTTTCATGCTTATTCTTCTTTTGATGTGATACTGAAATGAATTCAGTATGACGTGACGGATTAACATTAACTTATTGCTTACTTTAAAAGCTCAATCGTCAAGCTGAACTTGTTTCAGCTTCTCATTATTTACTAATTGTGTGATACTGAAATAAACTCAGCATGACGTAACATTACAATTTCCCAAAAATTTGCTTCAAGACAATTTGCGCAGCAAAAGTCCTATTAATAGCTTGTTTAATTACAACAGACTGTTCACTATCTAAAACCGCATCTTCAACAACCACATTACGTCTTACAGGCAAGCAATGCATAAATTTTGCATTACCCAACTTCGCTTTTGTCATCATCCAATTTTCGTCTTGACTAAGTACTTTTCCGTAATCTTTATAATTACTCCAGTTTTTCACATAGACAAAATCGGCATCTTTTAAAGCCTCTTCTTGATTGTGATTTATTGGTGTGTTTTTTGTGATTGCTTCGCTTAACTCATAACCTTCAGGATGTGTAATGGTTAAATTGACATCCAAGTTTTGCATCATTTCTATAAACGAATTAGCAACTGCCTGTGGCAATGCTTTAGGGTGTGGCGCCCAAGACAAGACTACTTTTGGTTTTGCTTTTTTTGATAATTCAGTAATAGTAATCGCATCTGCTAATGCTTGTAAAGGGTGTGCTGTAGCACTTTCCATATTTACAATTGGAACCGTTGCATATTTTATAAAGCTGTTAATCACAAACTCACTTTCATCTTTTTTCTTATCCGTTAAACTTGGGAATGCTCTTACAGCAATTACATCTCCATATTGCGAAATCACTTGTGCTGCTTCTTTAATATGTTCTGACGTGTTTGCATTCATGATTGTACCATCTTCAAACTCTAGATTCCAAGCGTCATTTACGTTTAAAATCATCACATCCATTCCTAAGTTTTTTGCAGCTTTCTCCGTGCTTAATCGCGTTCGTAAACTGGAATTAAAAAACAGCATCACTAATGTTTTATGTTTTCCTAAATCTTGGAATTTAAAAGGATTATTTTTTAATAAAATCGCGTCCTTTATGGTTTCTTGAAGATTTGATATGTCTTTTATTTTGGTATACTTTTTCATCTATTTATTACTTTAATCTTACTGAATTTAGTTCAGCTTCTCATTATTATGTGATTCTGAAACTAGTTCAGAATGACGTTACTCAAGCTAGCCTTGTAACTCACTTTTTAAAGCCTTAAAAAACAAATCGACATGTTCTTTTTTGATGGTTAAAGGCGGAAGAATTCGTAATAAATTAGGATTCTTCGCACTTCCAGTAAATATCTTATGTTCAAAAATTAGCTTTTTACGTAGTTCAGCAATCGGGAAATCAAACTCCAACCCTAACATTAATCCACGTCCTTTTATGTTTTTAATTGCCGAAATTTCTTTTGCTTGCTCCAGAAAATAAGCTGAGATGTCTTTAGTATTTTGCATCAAATCCTCTTCTTCAATAACTTCTAATACAGTCGAAGATGCAACACACGCTAAGTGATTCCCACCAAAAGTGGTTCCTAATAAACCAAAAGAGGCTTTAATATTTGGGTGAATTAAAATCCCACCAATCGGAAAACCATTCCCCATGCCTTTGGCAATCGATATAATATCTGGAGTTACATTATATTTCTGAAACGCGAAGAAATCGCCAGTTCTACCAAAACCAGATTGCACCTCATCTGCAATAAAACACGTATTGTATTTTTTGCATAATGCATCCAAACCTTCGTAGAATGCCCCAGTACTTTCGTCTAATCCTCCAACACCTTGAATACACTCAATAATTACTGCACAAACATCGTTTTTAGCTAGTGCTTTTTCGACACCTTCTAAGTCACCTAATGCCAGAATCTCAACCTCTTGCTGTGCATTAATTGATGCTATAATCTTCGCATTATCGGTTGCTGCAACAGCTGCTGATGTACGACCATGAAAGCCATTTTTAAAAGCAACAACTTTTTTCTTTCCGTTGTGGAATGACGCCAGTTTTAAAGCATTTTCATTGGCTTCTGCTCCAGAATTACATAAAAACAATGCATAATCTTTGCAGCCTGAAAAAGCGATTAATTTTTTAGCCAAAGCGACTTGTAAAGGATTCTGAATCGAGTTACTATAAAATCCTAATTTGGCTACTTGATCAGAAATGGCAGCCACATATTTTGGATGCGAATGCCCAATAGAAATCACCGCATGTCCACCATATAAATCTAAATATTTGGTGTTGTTTTCATCGTAAACAAAAACATCTACACCCTTTACAGGTGTGATATCAAACAAAGGATACACGTTAAATAAACTCATATCTGCTCTTCTTTAATGTTACTAATCTTGTTAAACGAGGCAATCATACCTTGTATTAAAGACGAACTCAATCCTTTGTGTTCCATCTCATTCAAACCTTCAATCGTACACCCTTTTGGCGTCGTTACACGATCTATTTCCTCTTCCGGATGATTCCCGTTGGTAATCAATAAACTCGCCGCACCTTCGCTGGTATACATCGCTAGTTCTTGCGCTTCTTTAGCATCAAACCCTAACTGAATAGCAGCCTGTGTTGTTGCTCTAATTAAACGCATCCAAAACGCAACACCACTTGCACAAACCACAGTAGCAGCTTGCATTTGACTTTCCGGAATACTCAACGAATGTCCTAAACGGTTAAAAATAGCTTCAGCAATTTTAATGCGTTTTGATCCTTGCACATTACTACACAAACACGTCATCGATTTCCCAACTGCAATCGCGGTATTTGGCATCGCACGAATGATAAATTTATCCGCACCAACTTGCGCTTCAATCTTAGGAATTAGAAAACCTGTAATAGTCGAAATCAACACGTGTTTCTCTGTTAATTCCGGCTTAATGTCATTTAATATTTGCTCAAAATGAGCTGGTTGCACTGCAAAAATGATGATATCAGATTGCCTTACAGCTTCAGTATTATCCGTTGTTAAATGCACATTTTTATAACCATCAAATTCTTGAATCTCATCCAAATTTCGTTTGGTTAAATACAAACTAGTAATCGCATTGTTGGTAATCAAACCTTTTGCGATGGACTTTCCTAAGTTTCCTGTTCCTATAATTGCTATTTTCATTTGTTTGTTTTTTTTGTTTAGGCGTTACCACAAGGGTCGCGCTTTCCGTTATATCTTTTTTGCCTTGTTCTCGATACAAATTTGCTCATGCTTCACAAATCCACTCGAACTGACGTCAAAAAAGGATGCCACTTCAACCGCTAACGCAGCTGCAGTACTTTTAAAAATAAGTTGCTTTCAATTTTAAACCTTCTGTTTCATCAAAACCAAACATTAAATTCATGTTTTGAATGGCTTGTCCTGAAGCGCCTTTTAACAAATTATCAATAATGCTTGTGACCAATAATTTGTCTTCATGCTTATGTAAATGAAGAATACACTTATTGGTATTTACTACTTGTTTTAAATGAATTTCATCTTCTGAAACTACAGTAAACGCAGCATCTTTATAAAAATCGCTGTACATTGCTTTTGCGTCTTCCAAGCTTCCTTTAAACTTAGTGTACATGGTTGCAAAAATCCCTCTAGAAAAATCGCCTCGATTTGGCACGAAATTAATCTCCGAATTAAAGTTAGATTGCAACAGTTTCACCGATTGATTAATCTCTCCTAAATGTTGATGTGTAAAAGCCTTATAATGCGAAAAGTTATTATCTCGCCAAGTAAAATGTGTGGTTGCAGATAATGATGTTCCTGCTCCAGTTGCACCTGTAACTGCATTAATATGCAAATCGTTTTGTAAAAATTCAGCTTTAGCTAAAGGCAATAATGCTAACTGAATTGCTGAGGCAAAACACCCTGGATTTGCAACATAATTAGCGCTTTTAATCGCTTCTTTATTTAATTCGGGTAAACCGTAAACAAACGTTTTACCTTCAAAAATGGCGTCTTTAGTTAACCTAAAATCATTACTTAAATCAATGATTTTAGTTTCAGCAGAAAATGAATTGTTCTCTAAAAATGCTTTAGAATTTCCGTGACCTAAACACAAAAACAACACGTCCACTTTTGAGTTAATTTCACTTGAAAATACCAAATCTGTACTACCAATTAAATCTTGATGTACTTTATATATCTTATTTCCAGCATTAGAGGTACTGTAAATAAAATTGATGTTTGCTTTTGGATGATTTAACAACAATCTAATAAGTTCTCCAGCTGTATAACCAGCTCCACCAATGATTCCTATTTCTATCATAGCTTATGAGTTTACTTGTTGATAGATTTTGTTCTGATTCCCTACAATTTTGATAAACCCTTTAGCTTCATCTGCAGTCCAACCTTTATTTTCTTCACCATAACTTCCGAATTTCGCATTCATTAAATCATGCTTAGATGTAATACCATCTAAATTGAAATGATATGGTTTTAGCGTTACAAAAACATCTCCTGAGACTTTGTCTTGACTGCTTTGTAAAAAAGCTTCCATGTCACGCATAACAGGATCTAAATATTGACCATCATGCAGATGCATTCCGTAGAAACTTGATAAATAATCTTTATGTTGCAATTGCCATTTCGTTAAGGTGTGTTTCTCTAACAAATGGTGTGCTTTTATAGTGATTAAAGCTGCAGCAGCTTCAAAACCAACACGACCTTTTATACCAACAATGGTATCACCTACGTGAATATCTCTACCAATTGCGTAGGCAGACGCAAGGTTGTTTAGTACTTCAATATTTACTTCTGATGCGTTTTCAATTCCGTTAATAGCAACCAATTCACCTTTTAAAAAGGTTAATGTTACTTTCTCTTCTTCGGCATGTTTTAATTGTGATGGATAAGCACTTTCTGGTAATGGTTTTTCTGATGTTAATGTTTCTTCTCCACCAACACTAGTTCCCCAAAGTCCTTTATTAACAGAATATTTTGCCTTTTCCCAAGACGCTTCGATACCGTTTGCTTTTAAGTAATCAATTTCTTGTTGTCTGCTTAAACTTCCATCTCTAATTGGTGTAATAATTTTAATATGTGGTGCTAAGGTTTGAAAAATCATATCAAAACGGACTTGATCGTTTCCAGCTCCTGTGCTTCCGTGTGCGATATATTCGGCATCAATACTTTTAGCATATTCAATAATTTCGATAGCTTGTATAATACGTTCAGCACTTACTGATAATGGATAGGTGTTGTTTTTCAGCACATTTCCGAAGATTAAATACTTGATCACTTTATCGTAATACGAAGCAATTGCGTCAATATTTTTATAGGTTGATACTCCCATTTTATAGGCCTTACTTTCTATCTGATTAATCTCTTCTTTGGTAAATCCTCCTGTATTAACACTTACTGCGTGCACATCGTATTCCTTTGATAGACTTACTGCGCAATAGGAAGTATCTAATCCACCACTATATGCTATTACTAATTTGCCTTTATTTTTCATTTTTATCTTTTTTTAAAAACATGGTTTGCTTGATATTTTTTAATCTGGTCCACACTTTTTTATCGTATTTGTGTTGGTGAGTTTGTTTTACTTCTTTTGAAGGATCGTACAGCATGCCTGTACATAAACACATTTTCTGTTCTGTTCTTGTTAAAACATCAAAGTTTTTACATGTTTGACAACCATTCCAGAAACTTTGATCTGTGGTCAATTCTGAAAACGTCACTGGTTTATAGCCTAAATCGCTATTCATTTTCATAACTGCTAAACCTGTGGTGATACTAAATACTTTAGCATCCGGAAATTTGGTTCTAGAATGCTCGAATATTTTCTGTTTGATTTGTTTAGCTAAGCCAATATTTCTAAAATCCGGATGTACAATTAACCCTGAATTAGCCACAAATTTACCATGGCTCCATTGTTCGATATAGCAAAATCCTGCAAACTTATCGCCTTCTAAAGCGATAACAGCATTACCGTTTTCCATTTTGGTAATGATATATTCCGGTTTACGTTTTGCAATACCAGTGCCTCTAACTTGAGCAGCATCTGCAATGGTTTGGCAAATAATATCTGCGTAAACACTATGCGATTTATTAGCAATAACAATTTCCATTGTAATTGGTTTTAATAATTAAAAAAGTAATATTTTGATTTTGAGATTCCTGTCTATGCAGGAATTTTGTTTTGAATGGAGAACCGGACTCACCTAAGTTCTATAAATAGAAGCACACCCTTAAGGGCGTCGACGTAAAATTGGACGCACAACAATCCTGTTATTATTTCTAATAACTGTATTTAAAAAAGGAAATATTTGTGTTGAATTGTTCACTGTCTGAAAAAAAATAAAAACTATTAACTAAAAGCTTGAAGTATGCATATTAGCGACGTCGTCTGCGTAATAGCAAACTTGTGGGTCTTTCGTTTTTATTTAGAGTTGTAAACATGATGCAAACGTATAATTTAAATTAATACAAACATTTAATTTTTGTGCTTTTTAATGAATTTTTGCGAATTTGAAAGTTTTTAAGCTCATAATTATCAAAATCATACTAAAAACTGAAACAAATCTGGTTTATCATTTAGATAATCTCCATAAAAATTATGACGCTTCATTTTTGTAATTAAAGGCTCTAAATTATTTGGAGATTTTAACTCAATTCCAACCACAGCAACATCATTTTCTCGGTTTACTTTTTTGGTGTATTCAAAGTGTGTAATATCATCTGTTGGACCTAAAATATCCACTACAAATTCGCGTAAAGCACCTGCACGTTGCGGAAATTTAATTATAAAATAGTGTTTTAAATTAGCATGTAATAATGCGCGTTCTTTAATTTCTGGAGTACGCGTAATATCATTATTACTTCCACTTATAACGCAAACTATATTTTTACCTTTAATTTCTTCTTTAAAATAATCTAAAGCAGATAAACTTAAAACTGCTGCAGGCTCTGCAACAATTGCTTCTTTATTATATAAATCTAAAATAGTTTGACAAATTTTACCTTCATCTACAGTAACCACACGATGTAATGTCTCTTTACAAATGGCAAAATTTAAATCACCAACACGCTTAACAGCTGCACCATCAACAAAACTATCAATCTCATCTAACTCCGTGTTTTTATTATTTCGTATTGAAGTTAACATCGAAGGTGCGCCTTTTGGCTCTACACCTATAATTTTTGTCTGTGGTGATAACAACTTAAAAACGGATGATAACCCTGAAGACAAACCACCTCCTCCAATAGGTACAAAAACGTAATCTATTGGGTGAGACTCCGTTTGATTTATAATCTCTAAACCTACTGTTGCTTGACCCTCAATAACTTTTTTATCGTTAAATGGGTGAATAAACGCTTTGTTTAAACGCTTGCAATCTTCCATCGCTGCATGGTAAGCATCATCAAAGGTGTCGCCAATTAATACAACTTCAATATACTCTTCTCCAAACATTTTAACTTGTTCCACCTTTTGATTAGGAGTTGGAGAAGGCATGAAAATGGTCCCTTTTATTTTTAACAATTTACAAGATAACGCCACGCCTTGTGCATGGTTTCCTGCACTTGCGCATACAATTCCTTTTTTAGCTTCAGCTTTAGTTAAAGAAGACATTTTATTGTAAGCACCTCTAATTTTATAAGAGCGTACTTGTTGTAAGTCTTCGCGTTTAAACATGATGTTTGCTTCAAATTGCTTTGAATATCTCATGTTTGAAATTAAAGGAGTCACAGCAGCAACGCCTTTTAATTTTTTGGCAGCAGCTTCAACAGCTTCTAATGTAGGCCTGTATGTTGTTGTGGTGTTTTCCATGTTTTATGAGATCCTGAAATTAATTCAGGATGACAATAGATTTAAGCTAAAACTGATTCTTCTGATTTTACATCAGATTTTATAATTTTCATTGCAGTCATTGCTGCTCTTAATCGTTTCCCAACTGTTTCGATTGGATGATTTCTAATGGCATCGTTTACTGCTATCAACTCGATATTATCAACACCTGTTGTTGTAGAAAATGATTTACCAATTATATCTGTTTCGACTGTTTTCATGAAATCGGTTAACAATGGTTTACATGCGTGATCAAATAAATAACAACCATATTCAGCAGTATCAGAAATTACTCTATTCATTTCAAATAATTTTTTTCTGGCAATGGTGTTTGCTATTAATGGTAATTCATGAAGCGACTCGTAATAAGCTGAGTCTTCAATTATTCCTGCACTTACCATAGTTTCGTATGCTAGTTCTACACCAGATTTTACAAAAGCTACCAATAACGTTCCATGGTCAAAATATTCTTGCTCAGAAATATGCTCTGTTGTTAACGTCGTTTTTTCAAAAGCAGTTTCACCTGTTTCTGCTCTCCATTTTAAAAGATTTACATCATCATTTGCCCAATCTTCCATCATGGTTTTAGAGAAGTGACCCGAAATAATATCGTCCATATGCTTCTCGAATAAAGGACGCATGATGTCTTTTAATTCTTCAGACAATTGGTATGCTTTTATTTTTGCTGGATTGGATAAACGATCCATCATATTAGTAATTCCACCATGTTTTAAAGCTTCAGTAATAGTTTCCCAACCAAACTGAATTAATTTTGCAGCATAACCAGGCTCAATACCTTCTGCGACCATTTTATCGAACGATAAAATTGCTCCTGTTTGTAACAAACCACATAAAATGGTTTGCTCACCCATTAAATCACTTTTTACCTCAGCCACAAAAGACGATTCTAAAACACCTGCACGATGACCACCAGTTGCAGCTGCATAAGCTTTTGCTTGAGCCCAACCTTTGTTTTCTGGATCGTTCTCTGGATGCACAGCAATTAGTGTTGGTACACCAAAACCACGTTTATATTCTTCTCTAACTTCGGTTCCTGGACATTTTGGAGCAACCATAATTACAGTTATATCTTCTCTTACTTTAGTGCCTTCTTCTACAATATTAAATCCGTGAGAATAACTTAGCGTAGCGCCTTTTTTCATTAAAGGCATTACAGCTTTTACAACATTTGTGTGCTGTTTGTCTGGTGTTAAGTTTAATACTAAATCTGCAGTAGGAATTAACGCTTCATACGTACCAACATTAAATTCGTTATCCGTAGCATTTTTGTAAGACGCACGCTTCTCATCAATAGCTTGTTGCCTTAATGCATACGAAATATCTAAACCTGAATCACGCATATTTAATCCTTGGTTTAAACCTTGTGCACCACAACCAATAATTACAATTTTTTTGCCTTTTAATGCATTAACACCATCTTCAAACTCTGAAGCATCCATGAATCTACATTTACCTAATTGATCTAATTGGTTTCTTAATGATAATGTGTTGAAATAATTTGACATTGTCTTTTATTTTAATTGTTGGTTATGCTTGAAAAGCTTCTAGCATTGTTGATATTTTCATTTCGTCTTTTGTAACAGCAATACGTCCTGAGCGTGTAAATTGCATGATTCCAAAAGCACTTAATTCTCTATATAATAATTCTATTTCTTCTTTACGTCCTGATTTTTCAATAACAAAAAATTCACGATTTACTGTTACAATTCTAGCGTTGCTCTCTTTAATTATATTCTGAATTTGTCGCTCTTCAAACAATAAATCAGATTTCATTTTAAAAATGCAAGACTCTTGATAGATGGTGTCTTCATCTGTATGAAAATAAGCCTTAATAACTTCGACTTGTTTTTCAATTTGACCAATTATTTTTTTCATTTGGTCTTCAGTAATAATAACCACAATTGTAAATTTTGAAACACCTTCAATTTCTGAAACCGAAGAGTTTATGCTTTCAATATTTATATGTCTACGTTGAAATATTGCCGAAATACGATTTAATAATCCTATATTATTTTCGGTGTAAACCGAAACAGTGTATATTTTGTTTTCTGCTTCCATATTATTCTAATCTTACGTCTGAAACTGATGCTCCTGTTGGTATCATTGGAAACACATTGTCTTCCTTTTCTACACAAACTTCTAAAAAGTATGGTCCATCTGTGTTTATCATTTTAGCGACCGCTTCCTCTAAATCTTCACGCTTAGTTACTTTTTCGGCTTCTATAAAATAGCCTTTAGCAATGGCTACAAAGTCTGGATTGGTCATTTCTGTAGACGCATAACGTTTATCGAAAAACAACTGTTGCCATTGGCGAACCATACCTAAAAACTCGTTGTTTAAAACCACAATTTTTACAGGTACTTTTTGCTGAAAAATAGTACCCAATTCCTGAATAGTCATTTGGTAACCACCATCACCAGAAATTGAAATTACCTCACGCTCTGGAGCTGCCATTTTTGCTCCAATTGCAGCAGGCAAACCAAAGCCCATTGTACCTAATCCACCAGAAGTGATATTGCTTCTTGTTTTATTGAAATTGGCATAACGACAGGCTATCATTTGGTGTTGACCAACGTCTGTAACAATTGCTGCATCACCTTTAGTTTGCGAATTAATTTCTTTTAAAACTTCACCCATTGTTAAACCTTCTTTTGTAGGATAGATGTCGTTTTTTATTACTTTTTCGTATTCAATAGCATATAAATCCTTAAATTTTTGATGCCATTCTGGATGTGTTTTTTCATCTAAAAGCGGAAGTAAGGCAGCTAAACTTTCTTTTGCATCACCTAAAACTGCCACATCTGTTTTAACGTTTTTATCAATTTCGGCAGGATCAATTTCAAAATGAATCACTTTAGCCTGTTTAGCGTATGTAGATAAACTTCCGGTTACACGATCGTCGAAACGCATACCAATTGCAATTAAAAGGTCGCAGTCGTTAGTTAAAACATTTGGTGCATAATTACCATGCATACCAACCATACCAATATTTAAAGGATGAGATGTTGGAATTGCTCCTGCACCTAAAATGGTCCAAGCAGATGGGATTCCTGCTTTTTCAACAACCGCTTTAAATTCGGCTTCAGCCTGACCTAAAGACACACCTTGACCCCAAACAATCATTGGTTTTTTAGCAGCATTAATTAATTTTGCAGCAGCATCAACCTCACTATGATTTAATTTAGGAATGGGAATATAACTTCTAACACCTTGACATTTTTCGTATTTAAAATCGAACTCTTCGAATTGAGCATCCTTTGTAATATCTACTAAAACAGGACCTGGACGTCCACTTTTAGCAATATAAAAGGCTTTAGCCATAACTTCAGGAATCTGAGATGCTTTTGTAACCTGACAATTCCATTTTGTAACTGGTGTAGAAATACCAACGATATCTGTTTCTTGAAATGCATCACTGCCTAATAAATGTGACGCTACTTGACCTGTTATACAAACCATTGGTGTACTATCTATTTGTGCGTCTGCTATACCTGTAATTAAATTGGTTGCTCCTGGTCCAGAGGTTGCAATTGCGACACCAACTTTACCCGAAATACGTGCATAACCTTGAGCAGAATGTGTTGCACCTTGCTCATGACGGGTTAACACATGGTGAATTTTATCTTGGTATTTGTAAAGCTCATCATAAACTGGCATGATTGCTCCTCCAGGATATCCATAAAGGATATCTACACCTTCGGCTAACAAACATTTTATAATTGCTTCACTTCCAGAAATACGCTCTGTAGTTTGCGGTGTGTTTGTTTCTTTCTTTATAGTTTTTGTATCCATATTGTTCTATTTTGGATAATTAGTTTTTTTTAAAACTCGTCAGTTACACATCCTTTTGATGCTGATGATACCGTTTTAGCATATTTGTATAATACACCACGTTTAAACTTTAAATCTGGTGCTTTCCATTCTTGTGTTCTTTTTTGTAAATCTTCTTCTGTAACCTCTAAAACAATGGAGTTTGTTTCGGCATCAATGGTAATCATATCGCCATCTTTTACTAAAGCTATGTTGCCACCTTCTTGAGCTTCTGGAGTAATGTGCCCAACTACAAAACCATGCGTTCCACCAGAGAAGCGACCATCTGTAATTAATGCTACATCTTTACCTAAACCTGCTCCCATAATTGCAGCAGTTGGCTTTAACATTTCTGGCATTCCTGGCCCACCTTTTGGACCTTCGTAACGTATTACGACAACATCTCCTTTTTCTACTAATCCATCACGAATGCCATCATTGGCAGCATATTCGCCTTCAAACACTTTAGCTTTACCAATAAAACTTAAACCTTCTTTTCCTGTAATTTTAGCGACAGAACCTTCTGTGGCAAGATTACCATAAAGCATTCTTAAATGACCTGATATTTTTATTGGTTTTTCAATTGGCTTAATAACATCTTGACCTTCTTTTAGATCTTTTACATCCAATAAATTCTCTGCAATTGTTTTTCCTGTAACGGTTAAACAATCGCCATGAATTAATCCTTTTTTCAATAAATATTTTAAAACCGCAGGAATTCCGCCAACAGCATGAACATCTTCCATTAGGTATTTTCCGCTAGGTTTTAAGTCGGCTAAAAATGGTGTATTATCGCTTATATCTTGAAAATCTTTTAAAGTGAAATCGATATCTGCAGCTCTTGCAATTGCTAAAAAGTGAAGTACTGCATTTGTAGAACCTCCTAATATAGTAACTAATCGTACTGCGTTTTCTAGAGATTTACGTGTAATAATATCTGAAGGCTTAATATCCTTTTCTAATAACACACGCATGGCTTCACCTGCTTTAACAGACTCTTCTTTTTTATCATCACTTAATGCTGGATTAGACGAGTTAAACGGTAAAGTCATCCCTAAAGCCTCAATAGCTGAAGCCATAGTATTTGCAGTATACATACCACCACAAGCTCCTGCTCCTGGACATGCTTTTTCGACTATATTTTGATATTCTGTTTCTTCCATGGTTCCAGCAACTTTGCTTCCCCAAGCTTCAAAAGCAGAAACGACATCTAGTTTTTTTCCATTATGGCAACCAGAATCAATGGTACCACCATAAACCAAAATGGATGGACGATTTAGCCTAATCATGGCAATTAAAGCTCCTGGCATATTTTTATCGCATCCAACCACTGTAATCAAACCATCATAACTCATGGCTTGTACTACGGTTTCCATAGAATCTGCAATAATATCTCTAGATGGTAATGAGTAACGCATTCCTGGTGTTCCCATAGAAATACCATCACTTACTCCAATAGTATTAAAAATAAGCCCAACAATATCTTGGTTTTTAGTACCCTTTTTAGCCAATTTAGCTAAATCATTAAGATGCATGTTACATGGATTACCTTCGTATCCTGTACTGGCAATACCAATAATAGGCTTAAAAAAATCTTCTTTTGTTAATCCAATAGCATGCAACATGGCTTGTGCTGCTGGCTGTGTTGGGTCTTGGGTGACTGTTTTACTGTATTTATTTAACTCCATTGATGGTCGACTTCTATTTAAATATTAATCTAAATTAGAGGTTTGACATTTGGAAGATGGTTTTTTTAAAAAAAATAGACTAAGGCCAGGTAATAAAAATACAAATTAAACAATTGACAACCAATGTGTTATGTGTTTTATAATATGACACCCAAGGTTCTTATTTTTTAAAAAAAAGAACTAGATATTAAAACAATAGGCCATACTACGAAACATAATATATGTGTTATTTTGAAAATCAAATTTTACACTTAGTTATTGGACTTTAACAAAGTAGTTAAACTTGGGTAAATAGATTTTATGACTTAAAATTTATTTAGTATTGCTAATACTATCTGCCATAATTAAAGCATTGTAAGCATTAACAATTTTTCCAGACTTTGATAACTTATTAAAAGGTGTTTTAATTGAATCATTCCTTGTTAGCTTAACAGGAAAAGTATATTCTACACCACTATCCATTATAATATGCTTTATTTCTGATGCTGTAAGGTTTGGGTAATATGAATAAATAAGTGCTGCAATTCCTGATGTTACAGCAGCTGAAGCTGACGTACCTGTAACAAATTTGTATTTTTTTTTCTTTGATGAAGTTGTAAAGATTTTACTTCCTGGCGCAAAAACATCAACATCACTATTTCCATAATTGGAAATAGCAACAAATAGATTTTCATTTGCTAAATAATTGGAAGCTCCAACCATCAAAAAATTATCTGAAACCTCATCTCCATTATCTTCATTATCATTAGGATATAGCTCATTATAATCATTTAAGTTATAACTAGAATTCCCAGCTGAAGAAATAATAAGTACGTTATTTTTCTCTGCATATTTAAAGGCATCAAAAACCCAATTTTTATACAAAGAAAACTCTTTTCCAAAGCTCATATTAATAATTTTTGCCCCATTATCAACAGCGTAACGGATACCTAATGCAATGTCTTTATCATGTTCATCACCAAAAGAAGCAACACAGATTGGCATAATTTTAATATTACTATAAATACCTTTCGACCCTATATCATTATTTCGATTTGCAGCAATTATCCCAGCCATAAGTGTTCCGTGATCAAAAAAACCAACGTCACTATTTACAATAGGATTTCCATATTTAGTATCGCTCAAATCGTCAGAATCATCACCAATTAATAACCGATCATTATAATCAAAATTTAATAATTTATTAAGTCGCTCTATTCCTTTAAGTTTATAGTCTTCAAAATAATCATCAGTAAAATCATTTTTCATATAATAATCCACCCATGAAATATGCATTTGCAAAACAGAATCTTTAGGGTAAAGCTGTTTCAAACTATCTAAATCTTTAACAGAATATGTTTTATCTTTAAAATACTTCGCCAATGTTTTCTCTGCATTTCTTTTGTCTTTATATTCTGTTTTTATAAAGCTAGTATCCTCAATAGCATAAGCATAGCGTTCTAAATATTTCTTTTCAGCTTTTTTATAATTTAAATAAAAAGAAGAGTCTATGTTTATTTTATTTTCTGTGTTATTATAAATAGAGTTATATTTTTTTAAGATACGTGTATATTCATAATTGACAAACTTAGTCGTTTCTCCTTTTTCGCTTCCTAAAAAATTCCAACCATTTACATCATCTATATAACCGTTTTTATCATCATCTTTTTTATTGTTGAAAACCTCTTTTTTATTTCTCCAAATATTATTTTTCAAATCTTCATGATTAATATCTATTTGCATATCAATAACAGCCACAATAATATCTTTTCCTTTTTTATCTTTTAAAATCGTATTGTATGCTTTGTCCAGACTTATACCTGGAATAGAATCATCAATAATATCTTTATGATACCAAATTTTTAACTTTTTTTCAGAAAGATTTTTGATTGGTATAACTTTTTCTTGCTTTGATATGTAATTGTAATTCTTACACTGAAAAAATAAAAAAGGTAATAATATATACAAATTCTTCATTGGAAATGGCTAAACAGCTTTAATGTTTGATTTTACAAATCTAAAAAGTCAAAAATAACTTTTTAGATTTTAAGCAAATAATTCACATACAATAATCCAATTTTTAGAACTTTTTCTTTTCTATTTTTTTTAGGCTTTGAAAATAAAAACTATTAAAAACAAAAAAACCGATTCAAATTAATGAATCGGTTTTAATGGTGGTCCCACATGGGCTCGAACCATGGACTTTCTGATTATGAGTCAGATACTCTAACCAACTGAGTTATAGGACCCGAAATTGGAGTGCAATATTACTATTTATTTTAAAGTCTTACAAGTCTTTTTTAAATTATTTGATCTCTTGACAAAGTTCTATCAGTACTCCGTTAGACGATTTTGGATGTAAAAATGCAACTAACTTATTGTCTGCTCCCTTTTTAGGGGTTTCATTTAAGACAATAAATCCTTCAGATTTTAATCTTAAAATTTCTGCATTTATATCATCTACAGCAAAAGCAATGTGATGAATTCCTTCTCCTTTTTTCTCTAAAAACTTTGCAATTGGGCTTTCTGGCTTAGTAGCCTCTAATAATTCTATCTTATTTGGTCCAACTTCAAAAAAAGAGGTATTAACACCTTCGCTTTCTACAGTTTCAATTTTATAGTGTGATTTGCCAAAAAGTTTTGCAAAAAGTGCATTAGATTGCTCTAAATTTTTGACTGCTATACCAATATGTTCTATTTTTTCCATCTTATTATATAATTTAAGGTATAATAATTGCTTAATTATGCCTTAAAAGTAATATATTCTTGTAATAACAACTATTTTTGCAGTATGGAAGAAAGTCAAAGACAAAAAAAAATAGCTTCGGTTTTACAACGTGATTTAGTAGACATCCTTCAAGGTGCTGCTACACAAGGTGGAATGCGAGGTGTAATTATATCTGTATCTAAAGTTAGAGTAACTGCCGATTTAACAGACGCTAAAGTGTATTTAAGTATTTTCCCTAACAATAAGGCTAAAGAGCTTTTAGAAGGAATTAGAGCTAACAAACCCATGATTAGACATGAGTTGGCACAACGCACAAAAAATCAATTGCGTAGAATGCCTGTGTTAGAATTTTATGTAGATGATAGCTTAGAGCACATTGATAAAATTGAAAAATCGCTTAAAGGTGAAGATAACCCAATCCAAAACCCAGATTTACTTGATAACCGTAAAAAGGGATAATTGAATTTTTCATTATACATAGCTAAACGCTACATACGTAGTAAAAGTAGTAACAACGCCATAAACTTTATTACAATAATTGCTATTGTAGGTATTGTTTTAGGTGCAGCTTCTTTATTTATTGTTTTATCTGGTTTTGCAGGATTACGTGATTTTACTTTAGAATTTTCTAGTATTATAGATCCTGATTTAAAAGCCGAAACAACCATAGGCAAATCCTTTACTATAAATACAGATCAAGACAAACAGTTACAAGCTATTGATGGTGTTGCTAATTTTTCTAAAATAGTTGAAGAGCGTATCATTGCTTCTTCTGATGGTACTAATCATCCTGCTTACATCAAAGGAGTAGACGAGAATTATCAAAAAATAACAGCTATTGACTCTGTAATACCATATGGTAATTGGTTATATCCAGATACACCGCAAATTGTTTCAGGTTGGGCTATTTCCAATCGTTTATCTTTTTTTATAAACGATTACAATAAAACTATAACCTTATCTGTGCCAAAACCAGGTAAAGGCCAAATAAGCTCTCAAAGCCAAGCCTTAAACCAAGTTAATACGGTTAATGTTGGTATTTATGATATAAACGAAGAACTAAATAACAAATACATATTTGCGTCCATAGAGACTGCACGTCGTCTTTTAAATTATCAACCAAACCAAGTAACTAGTTTAGAGTTTAAATTAACAGAAAACGCAGACGAAGACGTTGTTAAAGCTAAAATTAAAACCATTTTAGGTCAAAACATTATCTTAAAAAACAAAGACCAACTAAACGATGCTATCTATAAAATGTTAAATACCGAAAATTTAGCAGTTTATTTAATCTTTACTTTAGTACTAATTATTGCATTATTTAATGTAATAGGCTCTATTGTTATGATGATATTAGATAAAAAGAAAACCTTAAACACCCTTTTTAACCTTGGAGCTTCGGTTAAAGACATCCGAAACATCTTTTTTTATCAAGGTATTTTAATGACGTTTATTGGCGGATTTATTGGACTATTAATAGGTTACATTGTAATACAATTACAAGCAAGCTATGATTTAATTATGATTACTCCTAGCCTACCTTACCCTGTAGCAATTCATTTTAAAAACTTTATAATAGTCATGCTTACAATTTCTGTTTTAGGTCTTATTGCCTCAAAAATTGCAGCTTCACGTATTACACGAGACTTAGTAAAGACTAATTAAAATTTGGGCAAGTTGCCTTAACAGGCAAACAGGCTCACGCAACTCGCTCTCTTCGAGGAGCTCAAACACATTGCTTCATCCTTCTTGCGCTTACTGTTATATTTAGTTAGCGCTTTGCTTAACTAAGTAAGCATATAAATTAATTTGTAAACTGAAAATCACCAAACTTTTCTAAAACCTCATCAAAAGCAGCAAAAACATCTGCTGAAGCATCACTAGTTACCATTTTCATGCGGTGTTCTTTAAAATGCGGAATACCTTTAAAGTAATTTGTATAATGACGTCTGGTTTCAAAAACCCCAAGGATTTCTCCTTTCCAATCAATAGACATTTGTAAGTGTCTTCTAGCAGCTTCTACACGCTCTTGCATAGTGATTGGTCTGTAATGTTCTCCTGTTTCAAAAAAGTGCTTTACTTGTTTAAAAAACCAAGGATTACCAATTGTTGCACGACCAATCATACAACCATCTAAACCATATTGATCACGCATCAACATTGCTTTTTCCGGACTGTCTACATCTCCATTTCCAAATACAGGAATATGCATACGTGGATTATTTTTTACAGCTGCAATAGGTTTCCAGTCGGCTTCACCTTTATACATTTGTGCTCTGGTACGACCATGTATTGCTATAGATTTTATACCAACGTCCTGAAGACGTTCTGCAACCTCAACTATTTTAATAGAGTCATGATCCCAACCTAATCTGGTTTTAACGGTAACAGGTATATCTGTACGTTTAACCATTTCGGCTGTTAGTTGCTCCATTAAACAGATATCTTTTAAAATACCAGCACCTGCACCTTTACTTACAACTTTTTTAACAGGACAACCAAAATTAATATCTATAATATCCGGTTTAGACTCTGCTACTATATCTATGGTTTGTAACATACTATCTAGATTAGCTCCAAATATTTGAATACCAACAGGACGTTCTTTTTCGTAAATATCTAATTTCATAACGCTTTTTGCTGCGTTACGTATTAAACCTTCACTACTTACAAACTCTGTATACACAACATCTGCACCTTGCTCTTTACACAACGCTCTAAATGGTGGATCTGACACATCTTCCATTGGTGCTAACAACAATGGGAAGTCAGGAAGTTCTATATTACCTATTTTTACCACGATACAATTTTGGTGCAAAATTAGTGTTTTTTAGGTAATTGTGTATATTTAACTAATAATCTATCATTATTTGGACCTACCCTTCAACCCTGAGCTTTTTGGCATTAACATAAATATTCATCTTATATTAGAATATCTCGCCTTTTTTATAGCGTATAGATATTATGTGTTTTTAAGAAAACGCAGTACTGATGTTATTAATAGCAATAATAGACTCTCTATTATTTTAGGTGCTGCTTTAGGTGCTTTAATTGGCTCAAGATTGGTTGGGTTTTTAGAAAATCCTTTAATTGAATTTACATTAAAAAACGCCATTACATTACTAAACACAAAAACCATAATGGGTGGTTTGTTTGGCGGTTTACTTGGTGTGGAATTGGCAAAAAAAATAATTAGCGAAAAGCAATCGTCTGGAGATTTATTTGTGTTTCCTATAATTTTAGGAATCTTTATTGGTCGTATTGGTTGTTTTTTATCTGGTATTAACGAGTTTACTTATGGTAAAGTAACCACTTCTGCTTTTGGAATGGATTTAGGTGATGGCTTACTACGCCATCCCACGTCTTTATATGAACTTGTCTTTTTAACTATATTATTTATTGCTTTAAAAACTATACACAAAACCTTCCGATTAAAAAATGGTGATTTATTCAAGCTTTTTATGCTAAGTTATTTTGGTTTTAGATTTTGTATCGAGTTTTTAAAACCTAATGTATTTTATACTTTTGGCTTAAGCAGTATCCAAATATTATGTGTAATTTGTTGGTTGTATTACAGCAAGTTTATTGTTAGTCTATTAATTGGCAAACACCTGCGTTAGCGATAGAAACGGTATCCTTTTTTGAGGTACGATAAAAAAGATTTAGTGGATAGCGCGACCCTTGTGGTAACGCCAAAATAACATAATTTATAGAAAATGCCAGTTAGAAATTATACCTATTACGACTTTACATTAAGCTTGTGTCCTGAGTGTTTAAAACGTGTGGATGCTAAAATTGTCTTTGAAGATGATAATGTTTACATGTTAAAACGTTGCAAGGAACATGGCAATAGCAAAGTGTTAATTGCTGACGATATCGCGTATTATAAAAACATACGCAACTACAATAAGCCTAGCGAAACCCCTTATACTTTTAATACTAAAACGGATTATGGTTGTCCTTATGATTGTGGTTTGTGTCCTGACCACGAGCAGCACAGTTGTTTGACGGTTGTTGAGGTGACGGATCGCTGTAATTTGACTTGTCCGACGTGTTATGCAGGCTCATCTCCAACCTATGGGAGACATCGTACTTTGGACGAAGTTAAAGCCATGTTGGACACTATTGTTAGAAACGAAAAGGAGCCTGATGTGGTACAAATATCTGGTGGAGAGCCAACCATACATCCTCAGTTTTGGGAAATTATGGATTACGCCAAAACGTTGCCAATTAGGCATTTAATGCTGAACACCAATGGGATTAAAATTGCTAAAGATTTCGCTTTCGCGGAAAGACTAAAAACCTACGCTCCTGACTTTGAAATTTATTTACAATTTGATTCGTTTGAAAACAGTGTATTGCGCGAGCTTCGTGGTGCCGATTTAAATGATATCCGTAAACAGGCTATTGAAAACCTAAACAAATTAAACCTATCAACAACTTTAGTGGTCACACTACAAAAGGGATTAAATGATGGCGAAATTGGTAAAATTATTGACTATGCTTTAAAACAAAAATGTGTTAGAGGTGTGACCTTACAACCAACTCAAATTGCTGGTCGATTAGATAATTTTAATCCAGAAACGGATCGGATGACCATTACTGAGGTACGTCGAAAAATAATGGAACAAACCACTATTTTTAATGCGGACGATTTACTTCCTGTACCTTGTAATCCTGATGCTCTGGTTATGGGTTACGCACTTAAACTAGGCGATGAAGTGTTTCCGTTAACGCGTTATATTAATCCAAACGATTTATTAGATAATAGCAAAAACACTATTATTTATGAGCAAGATGAATCACTGCAAGGTAAAATGATAGAGTTATTTAGCACAGGAAACTCGGTTGAGGTTGCAGAAGAAAACCTAAAATCTATCATGTGTTGCTTACCAAATATTGATGCTCCAGAGTTAGGGTATGATAATTTATTTAGAGTAATTATTATGCAGTTTATAGATGCTTATAACTTTGATGTTAGAGCTATTAAAAAATCGTGTGTGCATATTGTAGATAAAGACAATAAAATTATCCCTTTTGAAACCATGAATTTGTTTTATCGTGATGATAAAAAAGCACGCTTAGAACAACTTAGAAACGAGCTATAAATGTCTATCGTGTTTATACCGTATTTACTATTATCTAATAATAGTTTAAGTAACTCTGAAAATATTTTTATATAACTGAAGACAAATAAACCTTTTAATAAATAATACTATGACTACATTTTTTTTAATCGAGGCTACAGGAGGTGGTGGTGGCTATGGAGGTATTGTTGTGTTTTTTTTAGCTTTAATGTTAATTCCTCCAATTTTATTTTGTGTAATTGGTTTTTATTTACTCAAAAAAAATAAAAAAGCAGCTAAAGTATTATTTATACTAGCTGCTGTTTATTTAATTATAAGCTTAGGTGTCTGTGGAAGTATGTTAAGCTAAACTTTTGCTATTTTAAGCGGTTACGCTCTGTATGGCTTTTAGTATTTTGATTAGTTTGTAATGTGGTGTTACCAAACTTATAGCTAAATCCTAGTTTTACGTATCTTGTATCTAAATCATGAAATACGTAGTTATTTTGATTTGCAAATCTACTTCTTGACCCAATATCTTGTAGATTTGGTATATCCGAAAACATTAAACTTACCGATCCTTTATTATTTAAAACCTTTTTACTTAAAGATAAGTTTGAAAATAAAAACGAGTCACCAAAAACTGTTCCTTGTAAAAATTTAGTAGAATATGCAAGAGACAAATTAACGGATAAACTATTATCTTTTAGCATACTAAAGCTACTACTTAGCTCTGAGTAGTTAATCCATTGATTAAAATTATAGGTTTGATTATTATAATTTATATCCAAATCGTGATTATAAATACTGTTTAAAAAATAAACTGAATATTTATTAGATATGTATAAATCTGCTAAAAAATCAAGACCATACTCGTTAATACTTTTAATGTTGGTTGGAGAAAACACAAACAGGTTAGCTGCATTATCTTGGATAGGTAACTCTACAATTTGATTAGAAATGGTTTTATAATATGCTTCTATTGTAAAACTATTATTTATAGTAGTTCCAATGGTTGAATAAGTTGTAAATGAAGGTCGTAAATCAGGATTACCGGTTACTATAGTATTATCGTTTAAAAAGAAATTAAATGGGTTAAGATTGGTGTATTTTGGTCTTTGAATAAATCTACTAAAACTAGCATGTAAACTAGCTTTATCAAAAGCTTCCCAACTAATATTAAATTTAGGAAACCATTCTAAATAATCTTGGATATTTGTGGTATTTGTTTCCGGAGAAAACCCTTCAATATTAGTTTGCTCTAACCTTAATCCACCAGAAACACTCCATTTATCCCAACTTTTGTCGTAACTAATATAACCTGCAAAAACGGATTCGTCATAATCAAAAGCATTTGTATTAGCTGTATTTAAAGTTTGGTTTCCAGTGGTTTGATCAATATCAAACTGCGTAATATCACTATAGGTTTTAATATTAGACATTTTAATACCCATTGCTAAATTAGCACTATCATCTAATGCTAAATCATAATCTAGTTTAGACGATAAAATTTCGGTAGTTTGATTATTTAATGTTTTAAATCCTGTACTAAAATCTGATGTTGGATCTTGAAAGTAGTAATCCGAATTTACATGTTGATTTCTTTGGTAATCATACGTTGTATAATGCGCGTTAATTGAAAGTTTAGACTGGTCAGTAAACTTTAGCTTATAATCTAAATCTGTACCTATATTATACTTATCATCTTGAGATGAATTATGGGATCTAAAATTATAATTGTCTGAACCTTGCAAATCGTTTACAACAGTGTTACCCTTTGTATTGTAATCAAAATACGGTAAATACAATACATTTGAAGTCAAGCTTAATGTATTATCATCATCAATAAAATAATCGAAATTTAAATTAGCATTGTGCGTTTTTGAAGTTGTATTTCTGTTTAAATCTGTTTTCCAAAACTGAGAAATAATATCGTTATTTTGATAAGTAATTTCTTCTATATTGTTTCTATTAACTTTACTGTGTTTATAATTATAATTTAAATTAATATTTAATTTATTAGTTTTATAAAACTGACTTAAACCACCTGTATATCTAGGAAAAACACCTTGCGTATAACTTGTATTAACTACACCTCTGTAACCCATAATTAGGTTTTTACCCATAATAATTTTTAAAACTACTCCGCTTGAAGCATCATATTTTGCTGGTGGATTTGTAATAACTTCAACTTTTTGAATAGAGTTTGCAGATGAGTTATCTAATAACGTTGACAACTCAGATGCAGATAAATTTACCTTTCGGTCGTTAATATAAATTGTTGGATTGGTGTTTTTAACCATTATATCATCATTCATAACTAAAACTCCTGGTGTACTTTTTAGTACATCAAGTACTGTACCTTCAATTAAGGCTGTATTTTCCACATTAAATACTAACCGATCAACTTGTTTAGTAAAAGTTGGTTTTTTAACGTTAACAGTTACTTCTTCTAAAGTTTCAGTTGATGGACTTAATATTATTGTAGCAACAGACTGACTAGAATCTAATATTATATTCTGACTTTTACTATCACATCCTACATAAGACACCTTTAAAGTATAACTTCCTGATTGTAATGAAGTAATATTATATTGCCCAGCATCATCAGTACTTGAACCTGAAATAATTTCAGAAGCATCTGCATTATAAAGTATAGCATTTGCGTAAGCTATTGGTGTATTATTGCTATCTACAACTTGTCCAGAAATGGTTAAATCCTGTGCAAAGCCAGTTACAGAAATGCATAAAAAAAGCAAAAAATTAAAGCGATTCATTATAAATAAGTTAAAAGCGCAAGATAATAATAGCAAAACTTATATAACTGTGGTAAAAACCATAAATTTAAGTCTCTTTGTATTAATAAGAAAAATCAAAAAAAGCTCAATAATTACTTTATATTTGCAACATCCTTAATTTATAAGGAGATTTGACTATGAAGAACATCAGAAATTTTTGCATTATTGCACATATTGATCACGGAAAAAGCACATTAGCCGACCGTTTATTGGATACAACAGGATCAGTAACTGCTAGAGAAAAACAAAACCAGCTTTTAGATAATATGGATTTAGAGCGCGAACGTGGTATAACCATTAAATCGCACGCTATTCAAATGGATTACATATACGAAGGTGAAGAGTATGTTTTAAACCTAATTGACACACCAGGTCACGTAGATTTTTCTTATGAAGTATCAAGATCTATTGCTGCCTGTGAAGGTGCATTACTAATTGTTGATGCTGCACAAAGTATACAAGCACAAACCATTTCTAATCTTTACTTAGCTTTAGAAAATGATTTAGAAATTATTCCTGTACTTAACAAAGTAGATTTACCTAGTGCAAATCCTGAAGAAGTTACAGATGATATCGTAGATTTATTAGGTTGTGATCCCTCTGAAGTTATTCATGCTAGTGGTAAAACTGGTTTTGGAGCAGAAGATATATTACAAGCCATTATTGAGCGTATTCCTGCACCAAAAGGAGATCCTGAAGCACCATTACAAGCTTTAATATTTGATTCGGTTTACAATACATTTAGAGGTATTGAAACGTATTTTAGAGTCTTTAATGGTGAAATTAAAAAAGGACAAAAAATTAAATTTGTTGCCACAGGAAGAGATTATAATGCAGACGAAGTTGGTACACTTAAACTTACTCAAATAGCAAAACAAACCGTTAAAACTGGTGATGTAGGATACTTAATTACAGGTATTAAGACTGCAAAAGAAGTTAAAGTTGGAGATACTATTACTGACTTTGAAAACCCAACGACTAATATTGTCGAAGGTTTTGAGGACGTAAAACCAATGGTATTTGCTGGTATTTATCCAGTTGATACTGAAGATTATGAAGAGTTAAGAAACAGTATGGAAAAACTGCAACTTAATGACGCCTCTTTAGTTTTTCAACCAGAAAGCTCTGCTGCATTAGGTTTTGGTTTTAGATGTGGATTTTTAGGAATGTTACACATGGAAATCATTCAAGAACGTTTAGAACGTGAGTTTGATATGACTGTAATTACTACTGTACCTAACGTATCGTATCACGCATTTACCAATAAAAATCCAGACGATGCTTTTATTGTTAACAACCCAAGTGATTTACCAGATCCTTCAACAGTAAACCGTGTTGAAGAACCTTTTATTAAAGCAACCATTATTACTAAAGCGGACTTTGTTGGTAATGTTATGAGCTTATGTATAGAAAAACGTGGTATGATCATGAATCAAACCTATTTAACCACAGAGCGAGTAGAATTAACCTTCGAAATGCCTTTAGCAGAAATAGTTTTTGATTTTTATGACAGATTAAAAACAGTATCAAAAGGATACGCTTCTTTTGACTACCATCCAATAGGTATGAAAGTATCTAAACTAGTCCGTTTAGACGTCTTATTAAATGCACAACCAGTAGATGCCTTATCAGCTTTAATTCATGCAGATAATGCGCATAATATTGGTAAAAAAATGTGTGAAAAGCTAAAAGAATTAATTCCACGTCAACAGTTTGACATTCCTATTCAAGCAGCAATTGGAGCCAAGATTATAGCAAGAGAAACCGTAAAAGCATTACGTAAAGATGTAACTGCAAAATGTTATGGTGGAGATATTTCGCGTAAGCGTAAATTATTAGAAAAACAGAAAAAAGGTAAAAAACGTATGCGTCAAGTAGGTAATGTAGAGATACCTCAGCAAGCGTTTATGGCTGTTTTAAAGCTAAACGATTAAATTAATAATTACTACATATAAAAAAACCTTCATTTTAAAATGAGTTTTTTTGTTTTATACTGTATCTACTTTTTCGACATCTAGAGGTTTTCCTAGATAGACTAGGTAATACCCTTCTTTAGCCTCTTCAATCTCTGTATTGTAAGATGATATTATATGCAGTTGTCCTTCATCATCTTTAATAAATAATGGTATAATGTCTTTATCCTTTTGAGTGGTGCCAATAAGATCTTTTAAATGATCTTTATCAATAATTTCAATTTCTTGTATACTAGGAAAATTTCTAGTTACTTCTGTTAATGTATTAAAGTCATCCGTATGAGAAAATAATCCTTCATGTGGATTGTTGTTGTCATCTAGCATTTCTTCGGTAGATACTAACCTAAAAGCACCATTTTCTCCAAATTGCTTACTAAATTTATTAATAGCGTATTTATTAATATCGTTATTTCCTGTTAAAGCCATTAAATAACCAACATCGTTAAGCTCTATATTATCAGTTAATGTTTCTGAATAAATATTAGTATTAATAGCCTCTAAACCAAGCTCCTTCGCTTTATTAATATTATTTTGATTACTATCTATTAATACAACATGTCTACCATGAGACTCTAAATAATGACCAATTAAACGTGATACTTTTGATGCTCCAACAATTAAAATTCCGTTAGACTGTGTTAAAAACACACCAACCAATTTAGCAAAAAGTCTTGCTGTTGTTGCGTTTAAAAGTACTGTACCAAGTACAATTACAAATACTAAAGGTGTAATATATTCTGCACCATAAACCCCTTTGCTAGCCAATTTTAAACCAAATAAAGAAGCAATACCTGCAGCGACTATACCACGTGGACCAACCCAACTAATAAAAAGTTTTTCGTTTAATTTTAATTTAGAACCATGTGTACTTAAAAACACACCTACAGGTCTAACTATAAAAACTATAACAGCAAATAATGCAGCTGTTTTCCAATTATAAATTAAAAGTAACTCACTATAATTAATATTAGCAGCTAGTAAAATAAATAGTATAGAAATTAATAAAACACTTAAAGATTCTTTAAAGTATAAAAGGTCTTTTAAGTAAGGAGAGTTAGAGTTACCTAAAACCATTCCCATAACTACAACTGCCAGTAATCCAGACTCATGTGCAAATACATCAGACAAGACAAAAACACCTAAAACAGCTGCTAAAGCAAACACATTTAATAGGTAATGTGGCACCCATTTTTTATTAATTATAAAGTTTAAAGCGTGTGCAAAAGTAAATCCAAAAGTAGCTCCAAACAATACAATTTTACCAAACTCGATTAAAGCGGTTTTAGTAAACTCTCCTCCTGCATCAACACTAATAAACTCAAAAACCAATACTGCAACTAAAGCACCTATTGGATCTATTAAAATACCTTCCCATTTTAATACTGCAGAGATGTCTTTTTTTAACGGAATGTTTCTTAAAATAGGAGTAATTACCGTTGGACCTGTAACAATAATAAGACCAGAAAACAAATACGAAATCTCCCAAGACAGCCCAAAAATATAATATGCAGCAGCTCCAGCTCCAAAAAAGGTAACCAATGAGCCTAAAGATATTAGCTTAGTAATTACTGGTCCAACATTTTTAATTTCGCTCATTTTAAGTGTCAATCCACCTTCAAATAAAATAATACTAATGGCTAAGGACACAAAGTAAAATAAACTTTCACCAGGAAACAGACCTTCTTCTCCATTCCAAATTGGTTCAATCCATTTAGTACCATCTTCGCTTAAAAATTCGGCAGCAATTGGACCAACTAATAATCCAATTAAAATTAAAGGTAAAATTGCAGGAATCTTAAATTTCCAAGCAACCCATTGGGCTAAAATCCCTAAAATAATTATTCCTCCTAACTCTATCATTCAATTTCGTTTTTGTGAAAATACTAATTCTTTAATTCTTCATCTATAATTTAAGTCAAATTTAGAGTAAAAAGTTAGTTTTTACCTACCACAGCTCATGTTAGCTTATTTTTTTAAGCTAAAAAAATAGTATCTTACCGCTTTATCATTAATAACTTTAATTACACAAGTGTCATTTACACCTTTTAAAACTATTGGTCTTGGTATAGCTTTTTCACCAAACCTAAAAGCAAATCTTTATGAAGCAGCACGATTGTCTTTATTTTTTAATGCTAAGCTAGTTTTAATACATGTAGGCTCAAAGTCAGAAGATAAAATAAAAAAAATTAATACTATTCTTGATTTTTTTAAACCCGAAAATTTAGATTATCAAGTCATATTTAAATCTGGTAATCCTGTTAATGTTATTTTAAATGCTTCCGCAGAAAAAAATATAGACCTTCTAATTATTGGCGCTGCAAAACGCGAAAAACTAGTAAAATATTACGTTGGGTCCATTGCTAGAAAAATCTCGAGACAAGCAAAATGTAGTTTACTGCTGTTAATTAATCCATCAATTGAAAGATTGCCTTGTAGACATATTGTGGTTAATGGTATTGAAGATCCAAAAACACAACAAACCATTGAGACTGCTTTTTATGTTGGTTCAAAACTTAATGCAGAAAAATTAACTATTGTTGAAGAAATTAAACAAAACGAAATTGCTGTAAAAGTAGACGATGATAAATCTTTAAGACATGCTAACATTATCAAACAACGTCTTAGACAACGTGAAAACTCTAGGGTTAATCATATTATTGAAGATTTACCGCAAGAATACACCTCAAATATTACCGTAAAATCTCAGCCAATATTTGGGACTCAAGGCTACTCTATTGGTCATTATGCACAAATCTCTAGAGCAGATTTATTAGTCATGAATGCACCAACAAAAATGACCTTTTGGGACCGATTATTTCCGCATGATATAGAACATATTTTAACCGAACTTCCAACAGACGTCCTAATTATTCAATGAGCCCAAAACAAAATAACATAAAGACTTTTTTAAATGCATTACCAAAAAATATTTTTTCTGGTTTTGTGGTTAGTCTTATTGCTTTACCCTTAGGTTTAGGATTAGCTATGGCTAGTGATGCACCACCAATTGCTGGTGTTATTGCTGCAGTAATTGGTGGTGTTACGGTTTCTATTTTAGGTGGTAGCCATGTAACTATTGCTGGACCAGGTAATGGATTAGTTGGCGTTTTATTAGTTACCATAGCAACTTTAGGATTAGAAAGCGCGTATGCAGCAATAATATGCTCTGGTATATTGTTATCTATCTTAGGTTTTTTAAGATTAGGAAAACTAGCAGATTTCTTTCCATCTTCTGCTATTCAAGGTATGTTAGCTGCTATTGGATTGATAATTTTAGGAAAGCAATTTCATATTATGTTAGCCCATAGGATAAAACGTGAAGATACAATGGATTATCTTTTTGAAATTCCATTTACCCTTAACGATGCAATTCATTATGAAAACACAGGACTAATTTTTGCTGCCTTAGCAGGTTTTATTAGTTTTTTGATAATGATATTTTACTCCAAAATAAGAAACAAATATCTACAGCTTATACCTGCTCCAATGTGGATTGTTATTTTATCCATTACATTTAGTTATTATTTTGAGCTTGTTGCGCACGAAGCTAATCCAATAGCTAGTAATTATATGATTTCTGGTATCCCTCAGTTTTCAGAGATCATCTCACAAATACCAACGGTTAACTTTGGCAAAATTGGTAGCTTCTCGTTTTGGTCAAGTGTTTTAGCATTAACATTAATAGCGAGTATAGAGTCTTTACTTAGCATTAAAGCAGTAGATAAATTAGATCCAGAAAAAAGAAGAAGTAATGTAAACCGAGACTTAAAAGCTTTAGGCTTAGCCACTATAGGAAGCGGTTTTTTAGGAGGTCTTAATGTGGTTACAGTAATTGCACGAAGCTCTGTAAACGTTAATAATGGAGGTACAAATAGGTCTTCAAACTTTTTTCACGCTTTGTTTTTAGTCATTTTTATAGTCCTATTTAGCACACAATTGACACGTATACCATTACCTGCTTTAATGGCTATCTTGGTATTTACAGGTTACAAATTAGCATCACCAGAAAATATCAGAAAAATATTTAGAATAGGTAAAGAGCAACTTATAATATTTTTTGTAACCCTTTTAGTTACCTTAAAAATAGGATTAATTTCAGGTATTTTATGTGGTGTATTAGTCACTTTTGTTATTCATGTTGTATTAAATAAAAGTGTGTCTTTATTTGCTAGAAATTGGTTAAAACCAAGTGTTTTAATGTTTCAAGAAGATGATCATTATTACATTAGTGTAAAACATTTTTGTAGCTTTTTAAACTACTATAAATTAAAAGATAAGCTAAATGCCATTCCAGAAAACGAAGATGTTATTGTAGATTTTTCGTTATGCCAATTTGTAGATCATACCGTTATGGAAAACCTAAATAATTATCAAGATTTATTTAGTAAACGTGGTGGTAACTTTGAAGTATTAGGACTTGATTTACACGATACAGACTCTAAGCATCCATTTGCTTTACGTCGTTTACTTCCTGTACCAAATGTCATTAAAAACAGCTTAACAAGACGTCAAAAAACTATTGAAGAACTCTCTGTAAGTTTTAACCTAAACTACAAATCTCAAAAAGAAAAGCAAACTTTATTTTTAGATAATTTCCTGTTTTTCAGAACCAAAAAAATCAATCATATTTACAACCAACTTAGTAATCAAGAGCAATCTTTAAACGTATTTGATATCGAATTTTCTGAAGGTGAATTTATTGCTAAAGAAGTCGTACGTAGTACTATGCTTCATATTAAATTAAATAAAAATATTCCAGAATTTACTCTAGACAGAGAAGGTTTTCTAGAAAAAATATATGCTTTTGCAGGTTTTAAAGATATTCCTATTAAAAACCATTCCGACTTTTCTAATCGTTTTTATCTTTTAGGAGAGGATACCAAAGCTATCCAACACTTTTTTACAGATGAAATTACTCACTTTTTTGAAAGCAATCCGTATTATCATATTGAGTCAAATGGTCATGATTTATTAGTTTTTGGTCGTCAAAGATTAGCAAGTATTAAAGAGCTAAAAGCACTTTATGATTTTGGAAAAAGGTTAAAAGAAGTCGTTTCTTAATAAAAACTTAATATTACCTCAATTCTATTGTATATTTAGTAATTTGCGTCGTGTTTTTTAACTAAATATTCATCATGAAATTATACCCAATACAAGCTGGTCATTTTAAACTAGATGGAGGAGCCATGTTTGGTGTTGTACCAAAATCTTTATGGACCAGAACTAATCCTGCAGATGCTAATAATATGATAGACATTGCAGCACGCTGTTTACTAATAGAAGATGGCAACCGTCTGACATTGATTGACACAGGAATGGGTACTAAACAAAGCGAAAAATTTTACGGCTATTACAATTTATATGGAGACGATACACTTGAAAAATCACTAAACACAGCTGGATTTTCAACTAATGATGTCACAGATGTTTTTATGACACATCTTCATTTTGACCACAGTGGTGGTGCTTTTAATTACAATAAAGATCGTACAAAATTAGAATCCGCTTTTAAAAACGCACATTTTTGGAGCAATAAAGACCATTGGAAATGGGCAACAGAACCTAATAGACGTGAAGTCGCTTCGTTTTTAGAAGAAAACATACTTCCAATGGAACAAAGTGGACGATTAAAGTTTACAGATATTCCTGATAATGATATATTAAAAAATTCAGCATTAGGTTTCGACATCTTTTATGCCAATGGACATACAGATAAGCAAATGATACCTATGATTAATTATAAAGGTAAAACCATTTGCTTTATGGCAGATTTATTACCAACCGTTGGACATTTACCATTACCCTTTGTAATGGGTTATGATACAAGACCATTACTGACGTTAGACGAAAAAGAAAAATTCTTGAATCTAGCAGCAGATAACAATTATTACTTATTTTTGGAACACGATGCACATCACGAGATTATCACTGTGCAACATACAGAAAAAGGCGTTAGACTTAAAGACACCTATACCTGTAATGATATTTTTAATTAACAACTCAAACAAATTTTAATAATGAAGATTACCTATAAGCCAATTTTATTATCAGCTTTTGCTAGTATAGTACTATCTAGCTGTGGTGGTGGTGCACCAATATTATCAACACCTATTGAGAATATAGACAACACACCAATTAAAGAATCACCATTAACCGAAGCTGAAGCACATAATTGGGGACACTTAGACCTAGTTAAAGATACTATTCCTGGTATGAGTGTTGATAAGGCTTACGCCGAAATTATTAAAGGTAAAAAAGGACAGCAAATTATTGTTGCAGTCATAGATTCTGGAATAGACATCACACACGAAGATTTAGATGGTGTGATTTGGACTAACCCTAAAGAAATTGCTGGAAACGGAATAGATGATGACAAAAATGGATACATAGATGATATCCATGGTTGGAACTTTTTAGGTGATGCTTATGATGAGCAATTAGAAATGACGCGTATTGCTGCAACCTTAGATACTAGTATCCCAAGATACGCTGAAGCTAATGCTAAATTAGAAGAAGACTACCAACAAGCCTTAAGTGGTAAACAACGTTACGACCAAATATATGCTCAAGTTAGTAGTGCAAATAAAGTATTAACTGCTCACTTTAAAAAAGCAGATTATACTCCAGAAGAAGTTAATGCTTTAACACCTACTGAAGGTTCAGAATTAGCTACTGCAGTAGCTACTGCAAAATTTATGTATGGTAACGGAATAACATCTATAACTGAAGCAGAAGAGCAAGTTAAAGGTGGTGTAGAATATTATGCTGATCAATTAAACGCAAATCTTAATAAAGAGTTTAAAGGTCGTACAACTGGAGATAATCCAGATGATTTTAATGACAAGCCTGGTTATGGAAATAACAATGTTATGCCAACAAAAAAATCTGAAAGTCATGGGACACACGTAGCTGGTATTATTGCTGCAGAACGTAACAATGGTTTAGGTGCAAATGGTGTAGCTAACAATGTGAAAATCATGGCTATTCGTGCTGTACCTAATGGTGACGAGTATGATAAAGATATTGCTAAAGCAATTAGATATGCTGTAGACAATGGAGCTAAAGTTATTAATGGTAGTTTTGGTAAAAGCTTTTCTATGCATCCAGAATGGGTAAGAGACGCTATTAAATATGCAAGTGATAAAGGTGTAATATTTGTACATGCAGCTGGTAACTCTAGCGAGAATGTAGATGTTGAAGCTAATTTCCCTGATGATAACGTCAACTTTGTTGAAGTATCAAACACTTATATTAGAGTTGGATCTTTAGCACCAAGTTATGGTACTAAATTAGTCTCTGGTTTTTCTAACTACGGAAAGAAAAATGTAGATGTATTTGCTCCTGGATCTGAAGTATACTCTACCACTCCAGAAAACGAATATAAAGCAATGGGAGGAACTAGTATGGCATCTCCTGCTGTAGCTGGTGTGGCTGCATTAGTTTGGTCTCAGTACCCAAAACTTAAAGCTTCACAGGTAAAACAAATTATATTAGACTCTGGATTAGCAGTACACTCTCAAGTAATTGTTGGTGGTGATGCTAAAAACGTACAACCATTTGGAAACTTAAGTAAATCAGAAAAAATTGTAAATGCCTATAACGCATTAGTTATGGCTTCACAAATTTCTAAATAACACACTATTAATTTTAAAAGCCTCAAGACCTCTTGAGGCTTTTTTATTTCAATTTAAACTATAATGAAAAAACTACTTCTTTTAGTTACAGCTTTTGGTATACTTACTGGTTGTAAGTCCACCAAAACAATTACTGCAACTACAGCAAATGAAACTAAAACACAGTCTACATACTGGCAACAACATGTAGATTATAAAATGGATATTGATATGGATGTTAACACCTATCAATACAAAGGAAAACAAACTTTGGTTTATACCAACAACTCGCCTGATGTTCTGGATCGTGTATACTACCATTTATATTTTAATGCCTTTCAACCAGGTAGTGAGATGGATGTACGTTCTCGTACCATTGCAGATCCAGACAGACGTGTTGGAGATCGTATTAGTAAACTAGCTCCAAACGAGATTGGATATATTAAAGTAAATAGTTTAAAACAGGATGGTAAGACTATAAATCATGAAACTGTTGGAACTGTTTTAGAGGTCGCTTTAGCTAAACCAATCCAACCTGGTCAAAGTGTAACTTTTACAATGGATTTTGATGCACAAGTACCAAAACAAATAAGACGTTCTGGTCGTGATAATGCAGAAGGTGTTGCATTATCTATGACGCAATGGTATCCTAAATTAGCAGAATATGATTTTGAAGGATGGCATGCTCACCCATACATTGGACGTGAGTTTCATGGTGTTTGGGGAGATTTTGAGGTTAACTTAACCATAGACAAAAATTATGTAGTTGGTGGTACTGGATACCAACAAGGTGAAGCAGAAGTAAAAGGAAACAAAAAAACATTACGTTTTAAAGCTCCAAAAGTACATGACTTTACTTGGGCTGCAGATCCTGACTATATCCATGATACTATGCAAGTCCCAAATGGACCAATGCTTAACTTTTATTACAAAAAAGATTTACCTGCAGAAAACTTACAATTTTGGAAAGACTTACAACCAAAAACTGTACAATTAATGCAGTATTTTTCTGAAAATATTGGTAAATATCCATATGATCAATATTCGGTAATACAAGGTGGAGATGGTGGTATGGAGTATGCTATGTGTACTTTAATTACAGGTAAACGTAAATTTGGAAGCTTAGTTGGTGTTACTGCACATGAGTTAGCACATACTTGGTTTCAGTTTTTATTAGCCACTAATGAGGCTAAACATGAGTGGATGGACGAAGGTTTTACTAGCTATATTAGTGACTATGCAGTAGATGCTATTAATAATACTAACTTAAAAAATCCAGCAGCTGGAGCTTATAATGGGTATTATTATTTAGTAAAATCTGGTAAAGAAAAGCCACAAACAACACATGCAGATCGTTATGATACTAACATGGCTTATGGGATTACAGCTTACAATAAAGGGTCTGTGTTTTTATCTCAGTTAGGGTATGTTATTGGTAAAGAAAATTTAAAGCAAACACTTAAAAAATATTTTGATGACTTTGCATTTAAACACCCAAGACCGATTGATATTATTCGTACTGCCGAAAAAGTTTCTGGATTAGAGCTAAACTGGTACTTAACAGACTGGACACAGACTACAAACACCATTGACTATGCTGTAGCTTCAACTGAAGAAAACAATAGCATTACAACCGTTAATTTAGAGCGTAAAGGTTTAATGCCAATGCCTTTAGATATTGAAGTAGAATATACAGACGGAACAAAAGAGCAATTTTACATACCATTACAAATGATGCGTGGCGAAAAACCAGTAGCAACAACAACTAAAGTATTAAACGATTGGGCTTGGGCAATGCCAACCTACAGTTTTAGTATTAGTAAAGCAAAAAACATGATTAAGTCTATTACTATAGATCCAAATCAATTAATGGCAGATGTAGATAAAACTAATAATACTTTAAACTAGTGTTATTTTAAATTGAAATAAAAAAAGCTACAACTTAAGTTGTAGCTTTTTTTTATCTAACGAATAATTAAAAAATTAATTACAGTTTCCTGAAATTTCTAATTTTTCAAACCCAACGATAAATGCTTTACCTGATACTGTTGTTCTGATGTTGGTTACTCCATTAGAACATTTACCATTTAATTCTGATAAAGCATTACCTGATTCTTTTTGAACATCCATTGGAGTTAATCCAAAAATGTTAACACCTTTTTTTACTACACTTACTTCTTTTCCTGCTGTTTTGTACTCAGATGGAGTTGATACTACACCCATTGTCCCACAACTTGTAGTTAAAAATAAAGAGGCTACAGATAATACTAATAATTTTTTCATTTAAATTGTTGATTAAGTTTATTATTAGGTTCAAATCTATAAAAAAAAATGAATAATTCATATCTAAAAATTATCTATAATACATCTAAATAATAAACCTTTATATTTGAATAACTTAACTAAAAACCAAATTAATGAAATCATTTACAATACTTTTATTGCTACTAATTACATTTAGTTGTAAAGACGAAAATAAAACTACCGAAACTTCGGTTGAAACCGATACAAAAACAGAAATAACAAACACGAAAGTTAAATCAAAGACTGTTACTAATAACTCATCAA
Organism: Olleya sp. ITB9; assembly: GCF_001315805.1. NCBI lineage: Bacteria > Pseudomonadati > Bacteroidota > Flavobacteriia > Flavobacteriales > Flavobacteriaceae > Olleya > Olleya sp. ITB9. The sequence goes on along the minus strand of NZ_BCBW01000039.1, from coordinate 62,233 downwards.
TTGCATTTCTTTCAAATGTAAAAAGTTTAGAAAACGATAACTCTGCTAACCCAATTGAAACATTTCAAAAGACTGCTAAAAATTCTGCGAAAGCTATAATAAACTTAAACAAAGAAACTATTAAAACAGCTTTAGAAAAAGCTAAAAGTTATACTTCTGCTGTAATAACAGTTGAAAATCATACGATTGTAAAACTAAATTTAGAAGACTGTAAACCATCAGGTGCTTGGGCTTCTTGTATGCCTAAAGCCGAAGGTTATATTAAGAAAGGAGAATTAGTATATCAAAACGATTACGCCAATAATATTATTGGTTTACCTGATAGCCAAGAGCGTTTATTGTATTTGTTTTAGTGGTTTTTGACTACAGAAACTATTACTTAAAATTTAAAAGCTACAATAATTAAATTGTAGCTTTTTTTTTATAAATTAATCAGAATCCCAAATACCAGAATCAGGTTTTTTTAATAACCCTAATTTGTTTTTATCTTCTAAATATAATTTAATGTTTTCTTCAACACTTATAGCTGTCATCATTTCGTAAATATCTAAACTATCTTTCTCAATGATTAAAGGACCATTACCACCAAGTCTGCTTTCTTCATTTAAAGATTGATAAAAGAAAACCCATCCAAAATCATATTCTTTAGTTTGATTTTCTATAATTTTGACATCAAATTCAATATCTGGAAATGTTTCGTTATACATTAGGTTTAAAAACTCAATATATTCGTTTACTTTGCTTTTTGCTTGTTCTATAGTATACATAATTTTCTGATTTTTAACTTGTGACTCGTATTTTAAAATACCTTTTGTTAAATATATAGTATAAAAAAAAGCTACTTGTTACAGTAGCTTTTAATCAAAGGGTTAAATATCTAAATATCCATGAGGTGCAATAATATATAGCGGTTCGCCTGATATAGCATCTATATATAAGCCAAACCCTCTTTCTTCTATTCCCCATAATTGAGCATAACTATAAATATAAACATCTAATACTTGACCTTCTCTTTTGCCAAAACGAATTTCTTTTTTCTCAATTAATCTCATCTCATCTATGTTTTCTGTTAATGAAGAGTATTCTATTTTATTATTAATAATATACTCTTCTGCTATTTTTTTTATCTCTTCTTTAGTTTTCATTATTATTTTTTATTTAATAATTCTTTTATTTTTATTTCTTTTCTAATACTAGGTATTTTATTGATGTCAAAATCAAAATTTATTGGATTTATTCCATGTCTATCAAATGGCTTATCATTTAGATAATCAATTGCATGAATTAACTCATCTTTTGTTAAGTATTCTTTATATTCAATTAATTTATCAAAAACCCATTTTTCTTTTATTACTTCACCTGGTGTTCTATATCCTCCCAAATCATAATAATTTTGTAAGCCTATCGTTTTAGAGTGCCTGAAATACATAAATTCATATAAAAATTTATATACTGTAGCTTCTTGCCTTAAAACAATTTTTATCTTTTTACCATCAGTAATAAATATTGCAGCTGCACCTTCAGGCATTTTTGCAGGCTTTCCTCCATTAAGAAAAAACCGCTAATCTCTTCTGCTCCTTTAATAGGATGTATCTCAAAATCAACCTTATGTGTTTTAAGAAATTTTTCTATTTCATTTAAATTAGATTTAGTTAATCTTTGTCCCAACCTTCTACCTCTGCCCGAAACAAAACCTAATTCAGAAATTTCTCCAACCACTTTTTTACTCTCCTCAATTAGCTCGTCAATATTTTTAACTACATCATCACTGTTTTTAAGTTGGGTTTGTACTTGCTTTCCGTATTTTAAAATACCTTTTGCTAAATATACAGCATAAAAAAAGCTACTTGTTACAGTAGCTTTTTAAAAACTAATTACTCTCTATCTTCTACAGAGCCATGTGGACCTAGTGTTTTTATAATCTCTCCAGTATCTGCATCAATAATTATACAATACAATATAATGTCCATAGACTCTACTTCATAACAAACAGTAAGTGTATTTTTTATAATACTATTACCTTTTTCATCTGTTCCAATGTCATTATTTTCAACATATCTAACCTTTTCAATCTCTGTATCTAATTTAAAAAATCTTCTTTTCTTTTTCTTAAGATATTCCTTTGCAATTTTAATTGCTTTCTCTTTTGTTATCATTTATTTTAAATTTAATATTTTATCTATATTTATTTCTTGCTTCTTGTTGGTGATTTTTGAAATATCAAAATCAAAATCTACTATAGTTGAATTTCCATTCCAATAATATATTGTATTCATGTATTCTCTAGCCATTTGCTGGCGCTAGTCTGTGACGTGTACACACAACGGTAATTAATCTAACCAAATACTTTTATAAAATACAAAAGCCACAATAATTAAATTGTAGCTTTTGTTATTTTCCAATCTTTAACGTCACTCGTCACAGACAAGTGCTAGCTTTGGATTCGTTTACTATACTCTTTCCAATCAAACTCAAAGCCAATATTACTAATTGCCTCTTTAAATATCTCCTCAAAATCTGATTCTACACTTATGGCATGCTCATACCATCCTTTTGAGAACTCAGAATATTCGTCATTAAAGGCTTCTCCTTGTGTACGCATACCTTTATGAGTACTAGCTAACCAATATTTTACTTTTTCTTCTCGACTTAATTTTGGATATTCTTCTGTCCAAAAAGCATTAAATCTTATTTGTCTTTCTTCTGTAAATTTTTCAAAATCTGATTTCATAATATTTTTATTTTTCTATTAATTCAAAAAAGTGATCTCCATTAACCTCTTTATAATTTGTAACTTTAAATTTTCTGTTCTGTAAAAGAAGTAATTCCTTTGCTGGCGCTCGTCTGTGACGAGTGCACACAACAATACGTAATTTAGTTAAATACTTCTCTAAAATACAAAAGCTACAATAATTAAATTGTAGCTTTTGTTTGTTCTACTAATTTTTACCTTCTAGTCACTGACTAGCATTAGTTTGAGCTATTCTCAGGGAATTTAACTTCAAATTCTTCTCCTATTTGATTATCGTTTTCATCAACCTCATACCACTCGAATTGATGTACTAAGTTATCATTTCTTAATTTCTCTGTGAAAAGGTTAATAAAGTCTTGGGCTTCTTCAAGAGCGCCTTTTAATTCAGCGTCAAACAGAAAACCTTTATGACCATCTTCATATATATATATATCAAGTTTTTCATCTTCATAATGTATAACTTTTTCTACATCAGCAGCATATCTATCTCTTACTTTTGATGCGGTCAACATGTTTTTCATTAAAGAAATAAATGCTTGATATTCTATTTCTATATAACCTCCTATTAAATATCTTTTTTTCATAATTATTTTATTTTTAAATCTGGTTTTAAATTTAATTTTCCCCTTTGCTGGCGCTCGTTTGCGACGAGTGCACACAACAATATGTAATTTAGTTAAATACTTTTGTAAAATACAAAAGCCACAATAATTAAATTGTAGCTTTTGGTATTTTCCAATCTTTAACGTCACTCGTCACAGACGAGCGCTAGCAGGTGATTGCAAATCCGAGCGATCGGGTTTTTGAAGTTTTATTATTCAGACCAAAAATCTTCTTCGTAAAAGTCTTCGCTTAAAAGGTTTTCATCTTTGTCATATGACCTAATCCATTTAGCCTCTCCGTTAGAATAGTTTTCATACTTGATAACTCTTTTTATTTCGTTATTTAAATTATATTCTATTGTTTTTATTTCCAAATTTTTATTATCATAATAATTTTCAATTTTAAATTGAAAATTATTATCTTGATCATAAAATAATCCAACTCCTTTAGTACCTGTTTCAAGAATAATATCCTCTTGATTTATTGAAAATTTTAATTTTTTATGATTTAAATTTTTGTCCTCTAATACATTATTTACAACTACAGAATTATTTATATCATCTACAGTATAATTAACAATTGTTTCTAATATTTCTTTATTCATTTTATTTAAGTTTTAAATATGGAGGAGTGTCTATATCACTTCCTTGTTTAATAATTGATATTTGTATAGGTTTTCTGTTTTTAAATGATTGATATTTTAAAAAATCAAAAGTATTCCCTTCTATTTGGTCAAAAGAAAAAGAACTTATTTTCCTTTTTTTTAATTCGTTTTCGAATTTCTTTGACACCCTTTTGTAGCGTTTAATATTTTCAGAAAATAATTCTCCCTTTGCTGGCGCTTGTCTGTGACGAGTGCACACAACAATACGTAATTTAGTTAAATACTTCTCTAAAATACAAAAGCCACAATAATTAAATTGTAGCTTTTGGTATTTTCTATTTTAAAATTAATCTTCTGGAAATTTAATTTCAAACTCCTCTCCAATATCGTTGCCTTTTCCGTCTCCTTCTGCATATTCAAAAGAATAATAAGGTATCCCTTGATTTTGTAACAGGTCTTTAATAGAGTTTATAAAAAGATGGGCATTATCTATTTCTTTTTTATATTCACAATCAAAAATCAGGGTTTCTCCTTTTTTTTCGAGTTCATTACCATGAATATATATATAAATATGTTCATCTTCATATCCTATTTCATAACCAAAATCACGTTCTTTTAATTCTAATTTTGAATTATCTAATTCATCAATACTTAAAAGTATTTTATAAAATTCTTTATTTGTTATTTCTATACTTCCGTTAATAAATATACTATTCATAGCTGTTAAGTTTTAAGTCTGGTTTTAAATTTAATTTTCCTTGTTTTGTTTGAATTGAGATGTCTTCTATGTTTAAGTGTTTATATTTATTTGCTATATTAATTCTTATTTCTCTAAAATTATTTACAACATTTATATTATTTGTTTTTTTTGAACTAATTTTTTTGTCAATAAACATTTTTCTAAAAGTATCTGCTTTCCCATTATATGATTTTCTATTGTTTACAATATCCTCAGCCAATTTTAGTAAATTTTTATTAGACATAATTGACACATCAACAACCTTACCATCTAACTTCACTTTACCTTTAAAAGCATTTTTAAGATAATTATTAAATACATTATCATCAACAAAAACAGCTAAATCTACATCGTCTGCTAACTTCTTTCTTAATGCAGAACCTTGCACTCTAACATTATCTATAGGTATCCCTATTTTGTTTAACTCATCTAAAAGATCTTTACTAAATTTTTTAAACTCTCTTAGGCTTCTAAATTTAAAAGGATAACCTCTTTTTTTAACAATATTAACATAGTTATTCATTTGCTTTTTTAGCTGAGAAAAAGATATGTTTTTAATATTACCGACTTTAATAAAACCTAATAATTCAGCATTACTTATATCTAATTTTCTTGCTTCAGCTAATAAAATTTCTAATGATCTGTTAGAATATTTATTGCTTATATTATTCTCTTTGAGGAGATTTTTTAAATCTTCAAGACTATTAATAAACTTATCAATAAGTTTGTTTTTTGGGTCAACTGATAAAGATTTTTTGACATCGTCAAAAAGCTTATCAATCATCTCCTTAAAGCCTTTAGTGCCTTTACGTAAAAAGTCTATAAGCTGATCTAATAATTTTCTAAACCCTTTAAAAGTATTTATAACTAATTTTTTACTAAAATCAAATACTTTTTTACCTGCTTTGGCAATGCCTTTTAATACACTAGTAAATAGACTTGCTAATTTTTCTAAAACCGAAGCAACACTTAAAGTACCTCCAGAAATTAATAGACCACCTACAATCTCTACAACAAATCCAACCATAAAACCAATGAACGCTCCACTAAAATACGCAATAGTTTCAAAGGATTGTGTAGCGTCTTTAATTTTAGTTCTAAAATGGCTATAGAGCAGGTTAAAGTCTATGTTTTTAATGGCATCTATTGTATTATCAACATACTCCATCAATATAGGGAACTGTGTGCTAAAATTGTCTGTAAAATCTACCATAGCAACAACACCTTTAAAGACCATCTCAAATAGTTGAAAAATACCTGAAACTGCATCTATCAAACCATTCCAAATACCACATAAAAAGGCATTTGCCACACGAATTCCTTTTTTGATTAAGTCTGTAAAATCAAACGTTTCTAAATCGTTTAGCTTATTTATTATGGCATCACTAACTTGAATGTATTTACTATATAAAAAAGCTTCTGCACTGTCTGGAATAATATCAATCTCTACAGGTACTGTTACAGAACTAAAAACACCTATTGGTATAGGAATGTTTGTTTCTAAAAGTTTTCCAAAGTCTGTTTTTTTAATATAACTACGTATGGATGTATCATACTCTAAAAATCCGCTTTTAAACTCTTTAAAGGATTGTATAGTGTATTCATTAATTTTAGAATCATCCATCTGGTCTAAATAACCTTCAATAAAAGGAAATAGAAAGGGTTCAAATTTATGCTCTGTATCTTCTGTACCGTCTTCTTTTATTTTTTTTGCATTTGGATTCCATCTATAATCGTCTAATCTTCCTTTGTCAATAAAACTGCTTATATGATGACAAATAGTACCTAATCCTTCAACTATAGGCTTACTAATAGCTAATGGATTAAAATAGTTTCCTGCGGTAAATAAAAACTCAACCGCTTCTAATGTGACATTTTCTAATTTACCGTGTATGATTAACTCTTGGAAAAGCTCTCTATCAATAGCTACAAAGGAATTTATATACTCATACACCGATTTACTATTATAAAGCTGTGAGATATCTGTAAGATTATCCTTGACTCTTCTTCCTATTTTAATTTTACAAAATTGAGCACTTATATCGTCTGTATTATCTTCGATAAAAAAGATCATTCCTTTTTCATCTGCTTCAACTTCTTTAAATGCTTTCTCTAATTTTATAGCATCTTTACTAAAGTATAATTCTATATTATATCCAAATACGTCATCAAAAGGGCTAAATTTATCATCTTTGTTTTTGTCAAAAAAAGCTTTGACAGAAGCTATATGCTGGATTCTATTTGGGTCTGTACCAACATCTGTTGTTACAATAACATCTTCTATTTTTTTAGTTTCGCCTCCAGGAAAATATATGGGTTTTAAATCTTGTTGAGGCCTACTTCTAAAAGGAAACGATGCTAAAGGATGCACATTGGTCATTCCTCTATGATTTTCTAATATTGTTGTATTCATAATTATCTTGTTTTATTAAATTCATTTAAAAACCCTAACACCAACACCAACATTATGTGTTGGGCTTTGTAATTGGTTTAGGTTTAATCTGTAGCTTGCAAACCATTTGCCTTTACGGTTGTATTGTAAGCCTAAGCTTAGATTGCTTAATTGTTGTGTGTTTCCGCCAACTTCTGTAAATGCATATAAACCACTTCTAAAGGTTTTTGGGTATTCTATGGTTTTGGTTACCGTAATTTGTCTTGGTACTTTTAGCTTGTATGAGAGTTGACTATCCAACAGACTACCATCCAATAGGTTGTAGCTGTAAATGTCAATATCGTCATTACTTAGTGTGTCTTGATAGACTTTGGCTTGGTTAAATAGTGACGCATCTTCTGTTTCTGTTAGGTTTTCTAGTATTTGAGACGTGTCTTCTTTATTAACATAAACGGTTTTATACTTTACGGTTTGGACTTTAAATGTATCGACTTTAGTTTGCCAAATGGTATCTTTTGTAATGGTTACAGTTGGTTGATCTGGTGTTTTAAAACTACTGCATTGTTTTAAAAATAAATTACTAACGACTAATGCTAGTATGATTAGCAATAACAAGCGTTCTGTCTTTATTGAAAAATTTATCATTGTTTTGTGTGTTTTGTTATCAATTAAAAAAAATTGGTTAGAGATGCTTCGACTGCGCTCAGCATGACATAATCAAAAAATTGATGTGTTATTTTAATTTTTAAAATATAAAAAGCCTGCTTCCTGTTATTACACAGGAAGGACTTAGGCTTTTAAATAAATGTGTGATTCCTTTTTTAAAAGGAACTAATTAAGGTTATTTCTTTGCTTCTTTAGAAGCGTTTTTGTCCTCTGTAAGAGTCTCTATGGTTTCTTTTAAGGCTGTAAGCTTAATTAAGTTGATAAGTGCTTTAAAAGGGTTAACACCGTAGATTTTATTAAAATTTTCTAAAATGGATTTTATTTCGGCTATGGCTATAAAACCTGCAATAATCTTTAAAAAAGGTACTTCGTTTACGATGTGTTTTTCTAAAAAGAATGCTGCTAATATCACCAAGTTGTAAATAAAAAACTTTGAAACGGTATGACCAACTCTAGAACTTCTAATAGGTATATGATTTTTTATTGAGGCGTAAGATCCTGTAATAAAATCGACCACAATTAAAAATACCATGGTTACCATGACACCATTTACAGGAGACAATAAGGTCAATAACCAAAATGTATATTTGACAATTTTGTCCATGTTTTTTTATGTGTTTAATTACTATTTTGTTTGAGTTTTTTATAGTCTAACACACGACTTTTAGGATAGGCTTTTATACAAACCGAATTGCTTTGATTACCTCCAAGGATATATACATAAGACTTGGTTTGTTTAATAAAAAACCCAACGTGACCTTTCCAGCTTTTTGGGTTTTCTCTCCACAATACCACAATATCTCCAACACTTGGTTGATTGGTTGAGGTCCCAACAGTTAACCAGCTTCTAGCATTTAATTTGCCAGAACACTCAAAACCTGATGTTTTAGCTACCCAATTTGCAAACGCACTACACCAAGCAGTTTCGTCTTTAAGTTTTGAGCCATTAAAACCTATTTGATCAAAGTATTTTATAATACGTTGGTTGTCTTTTGCACCTATCACTTCTTTTACACCATACTCTGACAGTGCTTTATTTATTAAGCTCATAACTATAAAATTTAAAAAAGTTAATAATGAAAATTGTACTATCAAACAGAAGCTTTTAAAATTAATACAAAGCTTGTATTTGATAAAAACCACACATATGTGTGAATTATTATTTTAAGCAGACCAAACCCCTTACCAAAGATTACTTTAGTTTATAAATTCTTAACCTGAATAGGATTAATCTAGGTTTATGGGTTTCTACTTAACACGAATTGAATGTAACAAACGGTAAACGTTGTTAGAAAAGCGAATACAAATATAATCATTTTACAAAATATATACAAACATTTTGCAAAATAAATATATTAAATTTTGTAATTTGTTTTATTAAAAAAAGCATCGTTTATGATGCTATTTTTATTACTTACTTTTGTGATCACAGATTGTAAATCAGCGCGATCGAATTTTAAGCATAGAACCAAAATTGTCAATTTTTATTACTAAGCTTGTTTTTTCTAGCCATAAGTCTAAAACACAAAAAGCTACAATAATTAAATTGCAGCTTTTTTAGTTTTGCTAATCTTTACCGTCACTCGTCACAGGTATTCGCTAACTTAGAGAAGCTAAATCATTGTAAAAACTAGAATGTCCATTTAGCTTAACTTCTCCATTCTCTCTAATTTCGTGAATAATATCTCCATTAAATTCAAAGAAATAATCTTCTTCTGGATATATTTCAGTGGTAATTTTATGAACCACATCTATTAAAGATTTACGAAACGCTATTGGATCCACTTCTTTATCTGTTACATCAAATGAAATGATAGAGGAGCTACCGAGTTCTTTAATAATTAATGTTTTATCAAAATGACTCTCAATATATCCTCGAGTTGATGAATATAATTTAGAAATTAAAAAAGATTTATTATCATTTTTCTCTATTAGTTCTTTGAGTTCTGGTTTTTCATCTAATTTTCTAGTAAATTTTAATCTATATGTTAATGCCATAGTCTTATTTATTTTAATGTTAAATAATTTATTTATCCTTCTTTTGTAATATATATTACCTCTTCTAAACCTTTAATATTCCAATCAGTAAATTGCTTTTTTAGTATAGAAACATCTCCTTTCCAGTTTTTAAGGTTTATTATTACTCTTTTAGTTTGTTCTTTAAGGATTTTATCTTCTACTTGTGACCATATACCTCTTGCTTTCTTATTCCTCTCAAATGGAGCATAACAGTTAAAGACCTTACCTTCAATTAGGTAATCTGGTTTTTTTTGTTGTCCCTATAATATTAGGGTTTTACTCTACTATAAAACCATTTTTAGCAAGAATATCTGCTGTTTCATTTTCTATTTCTAATGATGTCTTTGTTTGAATATCTGCTTTTTTAGAAATTTTAGTTCTTGAGCCAATTGGTTTTGCGTTAAGGTTTGGTCTTTTACTCGGTTTTGTTCTTGTTTTAGTTAATTCTGCTAAATACTTCTCAAGAGTCATGCCTTTTTTTAGTGGCTTCCTCTGTTGCTTCTTCTAAAAACTTAGCATACTGTTTTTCTGTTAAGTTTTTTACAACTGCAACGTCACTTACCATAACGTCTCCAGTTTTATGTTTTCCTTTTAATTGATTTTTAAAACACATACCTAAACACTTTTAATTGGACAAAAAGTGAGCGTATCTGTTGCCTCATCAAACTTAGAGGGACGTATGCCAAGCTTTTCTAAACGTTTACGTATACTTGCGCTATAATATCCACGATACGCGTCATCTAAAAACACTTTGGTTGTTAGTAGATTAGATTTTAACCACTCTACTAGGTCGTCTAAATACTAACTAACAAAAGCTACAGATTACTCTGTAGCTTTGCTAATATTAAATAGTTTTTATTAACTATTTTGTTCTATAAACTTTTTAAAGTGTTGCAGAAATTGAATAAACTCTTGATGTGTAAGTTGTAAACCTAATTTATCTTGGTCTGTTTCTCCTGCTCTTTGAGCCATAAGATCTATTAAAAACAAACCATTCTCATTACTAATTACATATACATCTTCGTTTGCCCATTCACAAGCTGATTCTTTAGGTTTTGTTTTACCTTTTTCTACGCCATCTATTATTTCTTGAACCTTATAAGCTGTCCATCCATAATTTGTAAAATTTTCAAGAATTTTATATTTATCTTCTTGTAAATTAATATAGAACCAATCCTCCTTACTTTTGAAACTGTAATTCATCTTTATTTTTAAATTTTAGGGTAAGCATTCATTATGCTACCATGTTTATCGATTTCAATTAATATTTTAAATCCAGAACTTGTTTCCCTCGTTGGCGCTCGTTTGTAACGAGTACACACAACAGTAACTATTTAACCAAATACTTTTATAAAGTACAAAAGCTACAGTAATCAAACTGTAGCTTTTTTTGTTTACTAATCTTTAACGTCACTCGTCACAGACTAGCGCTAGCTTGAGTATACAATTGTTAAAATCCTAAATAAAATCTTTATAGATTATCATAATAACAATCTTTTGCTTCCTGAACTTCATCTTTAAATGCATTAATATTTGGATTGAATTTTATTAATAACTCATCTAAACAATCTATAAAATCTTTACTAAGCAATTTATATGATAAAGCTTCAAAAGTAGAACAAATCCACTCAATTGATGATAAATCTAATTCTTTTAAAACAGATACTGTTTGTTGAGGCTCTTTAGTCAGCAACAACTCTATTTCATCTAAAAGCACCATCGTTTTTGGATCGTTTACATGCGTGTTTTCCATATATTGCACATCTTCTTTAATTTTTTTCAATAATGAATTCATAATATTATTTAAATGGGTTTGATTCAAATTTTTTACTGTTTTTTCTAGGCTGTAAAGCATTGTCAGGAAATATAGTTGCGGGTTTCCCTTTTGTTTTTAACACACCTACTCTAACTTCGTCATATACATCAAACAAAGGAGGAGGACCATCTTTTAATTTTTGGAAAGCTTTAGTGTTTTTTTCAATAACATATTCAAATGCTTTTTTTATCTTAACATCATCCCAATGTTTCGGAAACCAAGACTGTCCTGTAACAACTTTTCCGTCGACCATCTTTTTAATATTATGTTTGTGCTTATCCACACTACCAATTCGTACACCATTTTCAAATGTATGCTCAATTTTATACCCACGTCCAATTTCTACTAAAAAATCCAAATTAGACTGTCCATGCCCTCCTGATTTCATTTTACCAGGTAATGTACTTAATTTAGGATTTCCAGGAAGAGCAAATTCTCCTTTTTTTGCATGTTGAATTACATTGTCAGTAATCAATTTAATGATTCCTTTAGCCTCTACCAACTCATCCAAATACTTCTCAAGAGTCATGCCTTTTTTTAAAGGCTTCCTCTGTTGCTTCTTCTATAAACTCAGCATACTGTTTTTCTGTTAAGTTTTTTGCTACTGCAACATCACCTACCATGACGTCTCCTGTTTTTCGTTTTCCTTGTAATTGATTTTTAAAACACATAACTATACACTTTTAATTGGACAAAAAGTGAAAGTATCTGTTGCCTCATCAAACTTTGAGGGTTGTATGCCTAGTTTTTCTAAACGTTTGCGTATGCTTTGTTTAAAATCAAAAAGCTACAGTTTACGCTGTAGCTTTTGCTGATCTTAAATAGTTTTAACTAACTGTTTAGTTCTACGAATTTTTTAAATTCTTTCATAAAACTAATGAATTTTTGAAACGACCATGTAATATCTGGCGTTTCGCTACCTCTTGCCCACATTAAAACTTCTGCTTTTTTTACAGCTATAAAAAAATCACTTCCTTCTACTTGGTAAGTGTAATCCTCTTCGTCTTCTAATTTATTAGATTCATCTATAATTTCTTGTATGTTTTTAGGAGTCCAATGATTACTACCTATTTCACTTAATTTTTTCTCAATATCTGGTAATGATTCATAATCAACACCAAAATCTCCACTCCAACCAAATGGCTTTGTACTAAATTTGTATTTCATAATAATATTGTTTAATTTTTTATCCAAGGATATGCATTAGTTAAATTTCCAAACTCATCAAATTCAATTAATATTTCAAAAGTTTCTTCGCTATTCATTATTTTGTGTTTATAAGGAAATTTAGAAAAATCTTTCCCTGATTTAACAAGGTCATCATAAACCAATGCAATTTCTTCTTTTACTCTATTAATATCCCAATTTTTTGGAAATAATGTAGAGGTCGCTTTTTTTGTATATTTTACACCATCTACAATCATTTCTACATTAGCTTTAAAAGGTATATCGTCCGGTAAATTTTTAAACTTTACTCCAGGTGGTTTTCTAATAGCAATAATTTCAAAAACTTCACCTATTTTCTCATGGTTGTGTGCGCCAGCCATTTTATAATAAGCAATTGAACCGTCATTAAATTTTACTGCTACTAATTCTCCATCAAAATGTTTATGAAATTTCTTTTCAAACTTGCTTAAATATTTTGCTAAAGCTGCTCCTCTTAATTTAATCTTCTCTGCTATCTCTTGCAAATACTTCTCAAGAGTCATGCTTTTTTTAGTGGCTTCCTCTGTTGCGTCATCTAAAAACTTAGCATACTGTTTTTCTGTTAATTTTTTTGCTATTGCTACATCATCTATTATGATGTCTCCAGTTTTTCTTACACCTTATGGTTTATATTGATAACACATAACTAAACACTTTTAATTGGACAAAAAGTGAAGATATCTGTTGCCTCATCAAACTTTGAGGGTCGTATGCCTAGTTTTTCTAAACGTTTGCGTATGCTTGCGCTATAATATCCACGATACGCATCATCTAAAAACGCTTTGGCTGTTAGTAGTTTGGATTTTAACCACTCTACCAGATTATCTAAATACTAAATAAAAAAAGCCACAGATTACTCTGTAGCTTTGCTAATATTAAAAAGTTTTAATTAACTATTTTGTTCTACAAAATTTTTAAAGTCTTGCAGAAATTGAATAAACTCTTGATGTGTAAGTTGTAAACCTAATTTGTCTTGGTCTGTTTCTCCTGCTCTTTGAGCCATAAGATCTATTAAAAACAATCCATTTTCATTACTTATAACATATATATCCTCATTTGCCCACTGATAAGCGTTTTCTTTAGGTTTTGTTTTACCTCTTTCTACTCCGTCTATGATTTCATTAATTTGATTAAAGCTCTTTAGTGTAAAATCAAAATTTGATATTATTTCTTGTGATTCAACTAAAAAATAAACTGTTCCAGTTGTATCAATTGTTTTTTTATAAAATTTATAATTCATAATAATTTAATTTATAAGTTAATAGGGTGAGCGTTAATTATTTTAACATTTTTAATTTGAAACCCACTAGTTGATATAGCCTCATACTAAGAGATATCTTTAATTGTTTTTTTTAATCCAACTCCTTTCGCTACAGTATTTTGATAAACCCAAGCAACTTCCTATTGTATTCGCTCATAACTCCAATTTTTTGGAAATATACTTGAATTTGCTGTTTTAGAAAACACTTCCCCTCGTTGGCGCTCGTTTTTAACGAGTGCACACAACAGTAAGTATTTTAACCAAATACTTTTATAAAGTACAAAAGCTACAGTAATTAAACTGTAGCTTTTTTTGTTTACTAATCTTTAACGTCACTCGTCACAGACTAGCGCTAGCTTGGGTTTATATTAACTATTCTGTTCTACAAACTTTTTAAAATCATTTAAAAAATTTATAAACTTATCAATTGACCAAGTAAAATCTTCTGTTTCTTTTTCAGATTCTAGTAAGTTAAAAAAAGCAACTTCGTCTTTATCAATAATAAGCCCTAAATTACCATGATCTACTTGATAATCAATTGTGTTTTCGCCTTCAACATTTGTACAGGTTTCAATTAATTCTTGAATGCTTTGTGGTGTCCAAGCATGGGAGTTAATTTCAAATAATGTTTCTTCTTCCTGTCTTAGTGTATCATAGTCAATTCCAAACGAATATGTTTTGTTTTTAATATTTGGAGAACTAATATCATATTTTTTAAATTTATATTCCATTGTTTTATATTTTTATATTTGGATAAGCGTTGGTAATATTTCCAAATTTATCAAACTCTATTAATATTTCAAATGTCCCGTCACTTGATTTTCCTATAAATTTAAAAGGGGGTTTAGAAAAATCTTTTCCTGTGCCTACTAAATCATCAAAGATCAAAGCAACTTCTTCTTTAATTCTTTGTATATCCCAGTTTTTTGGAAAAAAACTTGAGATTTTTTGTTTTGGTATAAGTCTATTACTATATCGCAATTCTACATTAGCAATAAACGGTAAGTCGTCTAGTAAATTATCAAACTTTACGCCTCTTGGCTTTCTAATTGTTTTAATATTTATTTTACTACCGTTTATTGTGTGATTGTGAGCTCCTTTTATCCAAAATGTTGGAGTATTATCTCTTTTGCTCCATTTACCTACAACAATTTCTCCATCAAAATGTTTATGAAATTTCTTTTCAAACTTGCTTAAATATTTTGCTAAAGCTGCTCCTCTTAATTTAATCTTCTCTGCTATCTCTTGCAAATACTTCTCAAGAGTCATGCCTTTTTTAGTGGCTTCCTCTGTTGCTTCTTCTAAAAACTTAGCATACTGTTTTTCTGTTAAGTTTTTGGTTACTGCAACGTCACCTACCATGACGTCTCCAGTTTTTCGTTTCCCTTTGGGTTTATGATGAAAACACATAACTAAACACTTTTAATTAGACAAAAAGTGAAGGTATCTGTTGCCTCATCAAACTTTGAGGGTCGTATGCCAAGCTTTTCTAAACGTTTGCGGATGCTTATTTAAAATACAAAAGCCACAATTAAAATCTGTGGCTTATAATTAAATGCTAATCGCGCTATGTAATGTAAAGAAGTTATCAGATTAACCGTACTGAGTAAAGCCATAAATATCATCTTTATCGCTCATCTTATCCATTGGAATTCCTTGAGCATAGAAAATATATAAAAATTGCTCGAAAATAAAAGGGATATTTAATAGTTTTATTGTTATCTCAATAGAGCTATCCGAGGTTTTTGAACTATACCACTCCCATGCTCTATGATACATGCTTTCAATCCAAGATTCAAAATGCCAAAGATTATCATCTCTATCTCTATCTTCGCTCGTTTTTAAGGTCATGCTTTCAACAAACCAAACGGGTAATGTTGTTTTCCATTCTTCGTCATTTAGCCATGTGTTGGTGTATGCATATTGAGAAATTATTTTCATAATTTCTTTAGCTTTTTCTAAAACAATCTCAGGGTTATCAATATCTCTGATAGTAAGGACCAACTTAGAATCATTTAGTGATTCTCCTTTAATATAATTATCTATTCTATCTATTTCTTTCATAATTATTCAAATTTAAGTATTTCTATATTAACCATATTTTCTAAAAGTTCATCAAAATAATTTTTTGGTAAACCAATAGAGAAATCAGTTTTTGAGGCGTCTCCATATTGGGGTTTTAACGGAAATTCCTTTCCTCTTGATTGCTTAACCGTATCTTTAATAATTTTATTAAAGAATTCTTCACTAACATCTGCAGTAAATAATTCCGCAGAATCTCCTCTTTTAACCCAATACTCTAGAACCCTGTTTTCATCTTTGAAAGTGACATATAAACGAGAGTCACCATCAATCTTCAATTTATTGTTTTTTAAAACAAAACGATGTCTACTAGCATTCGGTACTTTTCCACCTTGAACCCTGTATAACTTTACTAACCTCTTGTTTCGTAACTTGTTTTTTTTAACCAAATCGACTAACTCATCCAAATACTTCTCAAGAGTCATGCCTTTTTTAGATGCTTCCTCTGTTGCGTCATTTATAAACTTAACATACTCTTTGTCTGTTAAGTTTTTTGCTACTGCTACATCATTTATTGTGATGTCTCCTGTTTTTCTTACCCCTTTTGGTTTATATTGATAACACATAACTATACACTTTTAATTGGACAAAAAGTGAACGTATCTGTTGCCTCATCAAACTTTGTGGGACGTATGCCTAGTTTTTCTAGCTGTTTACGTATGCTTTCTTTAAAATGCTTACGGTAGGCATCATCTAAAAACGCTTTGGCTGTTAGTATTTTAGATTTTAACCACTCTACCAGATCATCTAAATACTGAGGTAATTTAGTAATAAAATCTTTTATAACATCCATTAGGTTTATAATTTTTACAACACCTGTTTTTGCTAAATCGCCTATTGTGTTTGCTGCTTTTTTGGTTGTTTTTACTACGCTTTTAAACGCGTTTTTCATGCTAGTGTACACTAATTGCGATGCTTTAAAAGCGTTATATGTACCCAATGTTAGCATAGCACCAATGACCTCTTCTACAATAAAACCAACAATTGCACCTATAAAATAACCTACTTGGTCTGCTTTTGGTAAAGTAAAATCTAAACTTGCTTTACTTGGGTTGGTTATTAAGCCATACACCTGTGTTACAAACTTAATAATACCACCTAATACCTTTTGAGAAATAAAGGTTATGATAATATCTACTCCATTTTCTAACACCTCCAAAAACATAGATAATGTGGCTTTGGTGTTAAAAGTAAGGTTCGCTACTGCCTCATCTTGTAAATCTGGGTTAAACAAGGCTTTTGCGACACCTAAAATAAATAACACTGTATCTAACAGGCTATTAATAAGCCCAACGACTAACGCGTTTATAAATATTAAAAAGTCTTTGGTGCTTTCTGTTACTTTTTTTAAAACCTCTGCTATGGCTTTTTTAAGCGTTTTAAGTGCTTTAAAAATGTATTTGGTAAAGTTTTTTAAATAGCTATCAACACGATTATCTATACTTTGTAGAGTAACCTCTAATTTAGTCTTAATAGTATCTAAATAATTATCTATTTTATTGGATGCTGCATTAATAAAATCGTTATTTTTTTCTAGCTTGTCTATAGCAGTATCAAATGGTAAAAAGCTATCGTAGTTATCGTTTTTTGTGCCATCTGTATTATAATACTTCCAGTGGTTGTCTTCAATTTTTAAATACTCTACACCTTTAATTAAAAGCCCTACTGCTTCGCTAATAATTTTACTAGGTACATTTACAGCTACAGAAACTATTTTATACCCAAAAAAGAAACCTCTTTTAAGATAATAAACCACGTCGCTTTTATTTTTTTTATCTTGAAGGTGCTTTTTAATAACGTCTATAATATCCTGTCTGTTAATATCTAAATCCATAGCTTTTAGTAGCCTACTAATAGTGCTTTTTTGGCTACCTTCTAAATTGCTAAAATTTGATCCAGACCTAACTCTTACAGAGCTTCCAAATAGGTTTGAGTCTTGTTTGTCTTCTATATACAAAACCAACTCGTTTGGATTTACTTCTGTAGTTTCTATATAGGCATGGTCTATTTTTGCACCATTACTAGATACCATAACTATAAGTTGGTTGTCTGTTTTATCTAAAGCGTCGTCAAAATCTAAAAACGGTTTTACAGGTTTTGGATAAGCACTTGCTGAAACTATCACTTCATCTATAGCAACATCATTAATTGTAGATATAAACGTAGAAATGTAATGCGTACCGTTATAAATAAATAGCTCTTGTGGTAACACATCGATATAACCAACAGGTTGGTATATTTTTTCTGAACCTGTTTCTTGTATATATCCTTGTTTTAATAAATAATCAAACATTAAAGTGGTAAACACTTTTGGTTTATTAGACTCAAAAGAAGGCTTAAAAAAATCTTCTGCTTGATTGAACCACTCGTACTCTAAAACTTTAACATATTCTGGATTATCAGTATCAATTTCTACTGGTATATAAACTATCTCTGAAGATTCATTATCATTTTTTATAACTTCAAACCTCTTGGGTTTACTATCGTTATAAAGGAAAATATTATTGTAATTGCCTTTATACGCATAGTTAAAGTTGTTTTCTGCATATTGGTATGCGAACATATTTTCTTGTTTTTAATTATTAAACAATAAGTTGTTTTTAAACAAAACTTACCCTATTCCGCTCTGCTTTAATTAGAGAGCGGAAGGATTTTTTATTGCTTCAAGTCTGGCTTGATGCATGTAATAAAAGGATAAGGTTGTTATTGTGTTACACCTGTTCTATTGCGTTTTTAAGCGCTTCTATAGAGATTTGTGCAACAACTTGTCTTGGACTATCGTCAGTATTTAACTGAAGCTTGCCATCTACAATATCGATGTTTTCGATATGTCTTTCTCCATCACTTTCTGCAATACCAATTTCTGCATCATTAAGCTCAAACTGGTCAGATTGTGGCACCTCGTCTGGGTTTTCAAAGTCAGATAAATCGTCATTAAATGGTAACGCTTTATTAACTTTTAAACCTATACTTTGTGCTTGCAAAATGGTTAATGCTGTTGGCACGCGTGTTGGCCAGGCTTTTCCTAGTTTTTCGCCTTCTGGTTGACGTAACTCGTCTACAATAGACAGGTACAACTCGTCCTCGATTACTGGTACTTCTCCACCATTCCAGATCTGTCCTGTTTGCATGTAATAACGTACTGCTTCTTCAAATCCTGGCTTTACGGTTACAACCACTCTTGCCATACCAGCTTGCATGAAATTGCGGAATAATGGGTCGTTAGACTCGTCATACTGATATAAGCTTGACCAATCTTGACGATTTCCCCAATAATAAGGATACAGGTTATAAGACATGATATCCCACTCAAATGCTTGTTCCATAAACTTTACAAATGCTGCGTAATTATCTAAAACTGCATTGACTTTTACTTCTGTATTTGCAAATGTTTCTTCACCACCATTGTTGGTTCTGAATAAATCAGATTTACCATAGGTGTTTTTAGCGCCTGGATTTTGATCTATTAAATAAGACATACAATTTTTACGTAAAATCTTGTTTTCAAACTCACGATAAAATCCTGGATTTGTTCCTTTAATTTCAATTCCTGATGCTTTTTCTTCAGCTAGTTTGTCGTTATAATCTGCTAAAGTATCTTGGTAAGCATCAATAATAGCTTTAAAGGTTTCTTGTTGCCATTTTATTTCTGCTTCTGTTGTTAATTCGCATTTTGCATTTATACTCCCTGAAACAATAGGGCTTTCTCCTGTTGCAAAAGAATATGATAATTTTCTTTCAATATTTAAACCAGTTATTGAACCCTGTTTCATTGTACTATATCTATTTATAATCCAAGTCGAACTTTTTCCTGCTACAGTAAGATAAGCCTGATGTGCACCACCAAAATTATGTGGATAAGTCCCAAAAACATAATCAACACTTTTAACCACGTAGTTTTCAGGTATATCTAATTCTCCATTACCAGAAACAATTTGAATTTTACCATCATCTTTCCCTCCAAAAGCAGAATCTCTTCCATCAAATGCTTTTGAAATCTCTGTGTTTTTCATTGGTTTTTGTAAGATCTCAACATTATACTTACTTGCCCAATATTTTAATGTTGTATCATTAACCTTAGAGTAATTGTTTAATGTGTTAACTGTTGCTTTTCTTGGGTCAATAGGCTCAATTAAAGTACTTTCTTCCTGAATAGCGTTTTCTGCCATACCTAACAAATGAAGTTTACCTGGTTGCGGTACCATAAACTCAAACATCAAACGTTTACCATAGTTAACCACTTGATTTTTATATAATTTATCTATCCATCTAAAAACCCCAACTACATGTTTGTCTCCTTTACGATTATCAAAACCATGTGAGTTGTTTTCTTCAAACTCTTCCACAATTTTTTCAATACGTTCTTCTTTAACTTTAGAGACTATTCTGTCTAATGCACGTTCTGTAATGTCTTTAGAGTTAGTCACTGCTTGAAGCGTGCTTTCTTCTTTAGAATTATGAGTTGCGTAGTTGGCATTCACACCTAATTGCACACCTATATTTTCATTTCCATAATGGGTATTAACACTGGCTCCTGCAGAAAAATCCTTACTATTAGCAATAACATTAGCTACTTCGCTTTGCATTTCAAAACGAGTTGTTGACGTTGTATCTGTTAATTGTTCTTTTTCAGACTCGGAAGAAGTTGTAAACGTATCTTCTTTACTACGTAAACGTCTTGTGCTTCGCTCTTTAAACTCGCGTGCCATAATGTTTTCAATGTGTGCTACATCTCCTTCAATATACCCTTGAGTTGTTTGTTCAACTTTATTATAATCTGCAATACCTAATTGTTTAACACCAAAACCTGTTGGGACAAAAGGGGTTTGATTAGACGTTGCTGGATTTACAATATCATCATCATCACCTGTAGCTATCTGACCATCTAACACACCAGAAGTACATTGTGTTAAACTAAATTCTGGGACTGTAAACGATTTTACAACTCCATTAGTAAACGTAATTGTACCAGAAAACGAGACAATTTTTGGTTGGTCTGCTAATACAGGCAATCCAATATTGATGTTTTTAATAAATACAGTATTACCAATTTTAGACAAAACATAAGATGCTTGTCCGTTGTTTGTAAAATCAGTATCTGTTCTTTGTACTGTGTAATCAAAATTGGATACATTCCAGGAATTATCAGGAACAACAATTGATAAATCTGAGTTAAACTTAGACGCAAAAAATAGTCTTTTCTTTGCTGGTTTAGTACATAATTGATAAGTAAAAATAGGTGATTGACTTGTTGTGTTAACCGAAACAACTACTCCACCAATACTAACTAATGTTGTTTGGTCTTCTGCAGTATTATCTGCTATTACCTCGTTATTCTCTGAGATGACATCTACAATATGCCCATCAATATCTACAAAACCTTCATAATCTTCTACAAAATAATTATACGATTCTTCATCAATACGCACTGTAGAATTACTTAAAACTGATGTTTTAAGAACCGCTAATTCTGGTAATGTTTCAAAATTAAGATCATCTAAAGCATCAGATTTAACAGCCATTAATTCTGTTAATGTTTCAAAATTGGAAGCACTTAATTTAGTTTCTAAATATTTATAATCTAATTGGTTTCTAAAACTAAACTCAAATTCTGGTAATTCTGGTTGAGCTACAGTATTTGGCTGATTACACGGATCGTTTGGATCATAATCTACATTTGGGTCTTTAATACTACACCATTTTTGTTTTGCTTCCTCAACGTCTTTAGTATACTGATCTAAAATTGGCTTAATTTCTTTCTGATGATTTTTTTCTGCAGATTCTAAAGCAATATCATACTCTTTTTGGTATGCTTTTTCAACACGCTTTAATTGTTTAGAAAGCTCAGTAAGTTTTTGATTTTCAAGTTCGGCTTGTGCTACAACTTGTTGCTTAACCATTTGCTCTGTAGGCGTCGTTACTACAGTTTTTGATGCTACTAAAGTTTTTGCTACTGTAGCTGTTTGATCAACTATATCATCAACAAAAAGTGATTTAGGAAGTACTACTTTAGCGGTTAATAATGTTTTAGCAAATTCAAAATCAGGGGTTTTATAGTTTGTTAAAAAGTGGTTAGCTGTTAAAAGCTGTATAATTACTTCTTTAACATAAAACTCTTTTTGGGTTAAAATCTGATAAAATAGATTATCCCATAATTGACCTAAGATTTTATTATCACTAATAACGGAAACACCTTCAGCTTTTAATTCAAGATCTTTTTCTGATAAAAACTGTTTGTTTTTTGCAATCCAAACTGAAAACTCATATAATTTACTGTCAATAGATTTAATTTTTTCTAGAGATAATGGCTTAAAAGTTTGAGCTACTGCATTTAAAGCTTGCCATTTAGAAGCGCCTTTATAAAGACTAGAGATAACCGCCTCAAAATCTCCTTTAAGGATATTTTCACCTCTTAAAATAAAACGCTCTGTTTGTTTGCTCTCATCAGTTAATTCTGGAGCTCTCATAGATACAAATCTGAAAAGCGTATTTTTAATTTTTGTACTCATTTTTTAATGTTTTTTTTAATTAATAATGGTTCAATTAAGAACACTGTTGTCGTTTCGCTTTTCTAACAGGTTTACCTTAATCAAGCCTTAATTACTTAAGACATAAAAATTTGAGTCATTCTAACATTTTATTAAATATTATCGCTAATTTTTTAATTTTTAAAGAAATTACTTTTAAAAATCTAGTATTTGTCAATTAAAATTCATACAAATGTTTGATTTTTATATAATTTTGTATATTAGCAATTCATTAACGAAACAAAAATACAACATTTTACAAATCAATACAAACATTTTACAATATATTTTGTAAAAAGTTTTAATACTATATTTTTTGGGCTATGAAACAGATAGATGAAAAGATTACCGAAATTATCAACCATTTTAAACTTAATAATTATGCGTTTTCAAAACGTATTGGTGTAACTGGAACTACTATAGATAGTATTGTTAATGGACGTCCTCAAGATGATGGCTCACGAAAAAAAACAAAACCTGGTTATGATGTACTAAGTGCTATTATAGACGAATTTAATATAAACCCAGATTATTTATTTGGAAAAAGTGACGTGATGCTAAAACAGGATGTCACACAAATTCAAACATATTCTGGAGTCCCTCAAGTTATTTCGGTTAATCAAGAAAATGAAGAAAATGTAATTTATGTACCTGTAAAAGCAAGAGCAGGTTATTTGGATGGTTATGGAGATAGCGAATTTATCGAGACTTTGCCCTCTTTTAACATGCCACAACTAAATAATGGTACTTTTAGATGCTTTGAAGTAAAAGGTAACTCTATGGTACGTACATTTTTTGATGGCGATTTAGTATTTGGTAAATATATAGAGCATCTAAACGATATTAAAGATGGTCGCGTTTACGTTATTGTAAGTAAAAATGATGGTATTGTCTTAAAACGTGTAATTAACCGTATTGAAGCACGTGGAAAACTAATTTTAAAAAGTGACAATAAGGACGGAAATTATCCAACATATACAATAGATGCAGAAGATATTATGGAAGTTTGGTATGTCACCATGTTTGCCTCCAAACAAATGCCAGAACCTGTTGATGTTTATGATAGATTACATGAACTAGAAAGTAAATTAGTAGAACTTCAGGAAGCTGTTAAAACTAAAACTTTAAAAAATTAAATTTTAATTAAATGCGTTTAACATTTAATAAACACGAAAAACTTAAAAGCCAAAAGGCAATCGAGCAATTATTTGCCGAAGGTCAATCGGTTTCGGCATATCCTTTGCGATTAGTGTATAAGAAAAATGAACATGGTTTAAAGGTTGGTGTTTCGGCTAGTAAACGAAACTTTAAAAAAGCTGTGGACAGAATTCGTGTAAAACGACTACTAAGAGAAGCTTACAGACTTAATAAAAGTATGTTAATAGACCATAAAATTGACAATTACACGTTAATGATTTTATATATTAGTAAAGAAATACCTGATTTTAAGTTGGTTGATACTAAAATGAAAAAATTATTATCTAAACTAATAGACCAATTACCTAATTAGTAAAGCAAAATATTATAATGAAACACCTATTTAAAAAACGTATTTTAATTCCAATTTTTGCTGCAGTAATACTATTTACAGGATCAGCTTTTAATAACAATTTTTTTGAAATTGCTAAACAAATAGAAATATTCACAACCCTTTTTAAAGAGTTGAATATGAATTATGTAGACGATACAAATCCTGCAGATTTAATGGATAATGCCATTAAAAATATGCTAAACGATTTGGATCCATATACAAAGTTTTATAACGAGCAAGATGTAGAAGCAGAGCGTATTAGACGTACTGGAGATTACACTGGTGTTGGTGCACGTATCAGAACTTTAAAAGATAAACTTGTAGTTATAGAGCCTTATAAAGACTATCCTGCAGACAAAGCTGGTTTAAAAGCAGGAGACCAAATTATTGCTGTTAATGGTGTAAATGTAGCTGGTTATGATGGTGATGCTTCAAACTTATTAAAAGGAGCTTCAAACTCTAAATTAGAAGTTACTTACACACGCCAAGGAGATACTAAAAATACAACGCTAACACGATCAGAAATAGAGATAAATGCAGTACCTCATTTTTCTATGGTTAATAAGCAAACTGGATATATAGTTTTACAAAAGTTTAATGCAAAAGCATCGTCTCAAACAGCTTATGCTTTAAAAGATTTAAAGGCTCAAGGCGCAAAGCAAATTATTTTAGATTTAAGAGGTAATCCTGGTGGATTACTTAACGAAGCTGTAAATGTTGTTAACCTATTTGTACCAAAAGGTCAACTGGTAGTAACCACAAAATCTAAAGTTAAAAAATACAATCAAACTTACTATACTAAAAAAGAACCAATAGATACAGATATACCTGTTGTTGTTTTAATTAATGGTCGTAGTGCATCAGCCTCAGAGATTGTCTCTGGTACATTACAAGATTTAGATCGTGCAGTCATAGTAGGTTCTAGAAGCTTTGGTAAAGGTTTAGTACAGCGTCCAAAAAAACTAACCTATGGTACACAATTAAAGGTGACTATATCTAGATATTACACGCCTTCTGGTCGTTGTATTCAAGCATTAGATTACTGGAATAGAGATAATAACGGAAATGCAGTACGTGTTAAACAAGAAAATTATAACGTATTTAAAACTAAAAATGGTCGAAAAGTTTTTGATGGAGGTGGCGTTTTTCCTGATGAAGCAATAGAAGTGACTAAAAATACAGCTATAACAGATGCTATTTTAGGTAGTCAAAGCATATTTGATTTTGCAACAAAATATTACTACACTCATAAAATTTCAGATATTAATACATTTAAACTAAAAGACTCAGATTTTAACGCCTTTAAAAGCTATTTAAACACTTCTGGATTTAAGTTTGAAACAGAAACTGAGAAAGCACTTAAAAAGGCTTTAGAAGTCTCTAAAACCGAAAATTTAGACGACGATATTAACAAAGACTACCAAACTTTAATTACAAATTTAGACAACTCCAAAGCTAAAGCTGTTCAGGATAATAAATCACAATTAATTAATTTATTAACTGATGAAATTGTTAAACGCTATGTTTACAGAGAAGGTCTTTATGAGTATTATAAAATACACAACGAAGAAATTAAAACAGCTAATGAGATTTTATCAAACCTATCTAAATACAACAGATATTTAAATTAAATA
This sequence comes from Olleya sp. ITB9, assembly GCF_001315805.1. Taxonomy (NCBI): domain Bacteria; kingdom Pseudomonadati; phylum Bacteroidota; class Flavobacteriia; order Flavobacteriales; family Flavobacteriaceae; genus Olleya; species Olleya sp. ITB9. The sequence continues at coordinate 36,401 of NZ_BCBW01000039.1, read as the reverse complement.
GCTATAAATAAAGCTTTGGTATATTTAATGCTAGATTAAAGTTATGAAGCACTTTTTATTATTTTTATTATTAAGTACAACATTTGTTTTTTCGCAAAGCGAATTAACACATGATGTTTATTTTAACACAGACGAATACGATGTACCCTTAACAGAAGAAAACCGTATATTATTATTTATTTCTAACCTAGATAGTATTCCTATTCAAAAAATATCTATCTATGGTTTTACAGATGATAGAGGTAGCAACGACTATAATTTAGAGCTTTCTCAAAACAGAGCCAATACCATAAAACAATTATTTTCTGGCTACGGAATAGACGAAAATCTTATTACTAATGTCAATGGTAAAGGTGAAATTTTATTAAAAGTTTTAAATGAAAATGAGGTTCATAAAATAAGAGGCTTAAATCGTAAAGTTGAAATTATTGTCACACCATTACAACCTGAAGTTATTAAAGAAACTCCGGTAATTACTCAAGAAGAAGTTATTGAAGATAAACCAATAAATAAAGGTCCTAAAACGACTAAAGATATAGCTGAAGGCACTATAAAAAAAGGAGATAAGATTACCTTAGATAAAATTTACTTCAAGACAAGTTATAGTTATGTAACGTCAGAATCTAAAAAGACTTTAGAAAAACTAGCTAAAATAATGCTAGAAAAAAAGAACATTTACTTTACCATTCAAGGTCATGTCTGTTGTACACAAATGAGTCGTGATGCTATTGATAAAAAGACGAAAAAAAGAAACTTATCTGTAGCTAGAGCAAAATATATCTATGACTATTTAGCAAGAAAAGGTGTAGATAAAAAACGAATGAAATACGTTGGTATGCGTCGTAAATTTCCGTTAGGAGGTGCTCCAGAATTGGATAGACGTGTAGAAATTTTAATTACTTATGTTGGCCAAGCTGACTAAAAAATAGTAATGTTAACAAACTAAAAAGTGACTTTAATAAGTCACTTTTTTTATACTCACACACTATTTTTAAAACATTAGATACTACTTGTTTATAGCTTAATTATAGCGTAAGAAATTACATATTACTTAATATAAAACCATTAAACCTATAATTAGTGATTTTGGACTAATAATTTATATAAAATATTAAGTACATCGTATGTTTGCGCTTGATTTTAAAAATCACCAAAATTTACAAATTATCATTTTTTAAAAATATATTTCTAAGTAAGGTTATTTTAGTTGTTTAACCTTCTTATTAAAAACCGCTTCGTGCCGAAGCGGTTTTTATTTTTTATCATATATCATGGCAATATGTGGTATACCGTCTTCTAAGTATTCTTCACCTATTTCAAAAAACTGTAAATTATTATAAAAGCGTTTTAAATAACACTGTGCAGATATTTTTATTTTTGTGGTATTATAATACTCTTTTATAGCATTAATAGATGCTGTCATGATATCATAACCATATTTATGCTGTCTTTGAGAGTTATCAACAACGACACGTCCTATACTTGAAAACTCAAAATAATCTCCTGGTTTAAATATACGTGTGTAAGCCACTATTTTTTGATCTTTAATACCTAAAACATGTAATGCCTTTTTATCTTTTCCATCAAGATCCTGATAGACACAGTCTTGCTCTACAACAAAGACTTGACTGCGTAATTGTAATAAATTATAAAGTTCTGTAGTTGTTAATTGGTCAAACGTTTTAGTAGTAATATGTATCATTAATAATTATGTATAGTTTTTTTTAATCTTGTACAATGATGTCTTTAGGATCATCTTTACCAAATTCTGGTTGGATATTAACATGGTTAATTTTAAACTTTTTAAATAATAAAACTTCAACGTCTTGAAGAATAGCATCAAATTGGGTTAAAGTAATGTTTTTGTTAAAATCAATATGTGCTTCTAAGTGGATTTCGTTTTCATTTAATTGCCAAACATGTATATGATGTACGCTTTTAATTTCCGCGAAAGCGTTAATTTGCTCTACAATTTGATCTACAGGTATTGTGTCTGGTGTAAATAACATCAGGACTTTTGTAGATTGTTTTAATAAATCAAATCCCATCCAAATTAGGTAGATAGCTATAGCTAAGGTTAGTAAACTATCTACCCAATATATTTGATAAAATTGCATTAGTACACCTCCTACAAGTACAGCAACACTTGCTAACATGTCTGTTAATAAGTGTAAATAAGCACTTCGCATATTCATGTTAGTTTGGCTGTCCTGTTTTAGTAATAATACACTAAAACCATTAGCTAAAATACCTAATAAAGCTAACCAAATAACCAAGTTACTTTGTATTGGTTCTGGATGTTGTATACGTTTTACAGCTTCTATTATTAATAAAATAGCAACTATTATTAGGGTAGCAGAATTTATGAATGCTGCCAGAATTTCGGCACGTTTAAATCCAAATGTACGTTGTAATGAGGCTTCTTTTTTAGATAACCTGTTAGCAATGTAACTAACAATTAAAGAGACAACATCACTAAAATTATGTAATGCATCACTTAATAAGGCTAAACTACCAGAAATTAGTCCTCCAATAACCTGTGATACAGTTATAAGTATGTTTAAAAATATGGATATAATTAAATTACGTCCTTTTAAATCTTTTACACTGTGTGTGTGGTTATGTGAGTGACTACGACTCATTTATTAACAATTTACTGGTATTTTATCGACACGATTTTGATGACGTCCTCCTTCAAACTTAGTCTCTAAAAACGTATCTACCATTGTAATAGCTTGCTGTACAGATGTATATCGTGCTGGAATACATATAATGTTAGCATTATTATGCTGTCTTGTTAACTCTGTAATCTCTTTAGTCCAGCAAATTCCTGCTCTTATTTTTTGATGTTTATTGGCTGTCATAGCTACACCATTTGCACTACCGCAAATTAAAATTCCAAATTCGGCTTTATTGTTTGCTACATCATCTGCTACTGGATGTACAAAATCTGGATAGTCAACACTATCGTTTGCATCTGTCCCATAGTTATTAACAATGTAACCTTTTGATTTTAAATGTTTAAGGATTTCAAATTTATAATCTGTTCCTGCGTGATCATTACCTATTGCTATTGTCATAGTAGTTGTGTTGTTATTTAAGTTTTCAAAGTTAATAATTGATTACAAGTAATAATAAGTAATAGGTATTAACTTATTGATAAAACGTAGTTTTGTGTAAACATCATAAAATCAGCAGTTTTTTTATAATTGTTAACTACTATGTGTTTATATCTTGATTACTTGTTAATATCTCTTGATTGTTTTTGAAAACTTTTATTAGGATAAGTCATAAAATTTTACAATCCCTAACATTTAATTAACATGCAAATAAGTTAACCTTAATTTTTTGTAAAGTTATTAGCACTTAATTGTCAATTTTTAACTGTTATTTTTTTTATAGTTATTAATAATTAACCGTTAATACTTGTTATTAACAATTGTTAATAGCCTACTTAACTACCTTTAAAATTAAGGGTTTAAATATTTAATAACTTGTTAATAGACTGCTTAAACTACACAAACAAATCAAAATCTAAAAAAGTTATACCGTTATTAACAAGCAATAATAAACATCAATTTTTTTTTAAAATTTTAAAAGAAATAAATGATATATAGTATATATGTGAATAACTCTAAAATTTAAATTTAATATTAGTTTAATTTTGATTTAATATTAAAAACGTAGCTTTGTATAAACTTAATATCTTCACTTCTTCTCTATTAAGTTAATAATAACAGAATTTCGATTAACTTTAAGAAATTCAATTAGATTAAAATTTAAATGACAAAAAAGAAAAAAAGGAAACCGTCACATAACAAGATTTCCAACCTTACAAATACAATTCTTAGTATTTTAAAAAAAGAAAGAACTAAAACATTTAACTATAAGCAAATAGCTTCTAAATTAGGAGTTAACGATGCTAGTAGTCGCAATCAGATAATTAAAAAATTAGCACAGCTTAAAGCTAAAGACGAGATAGAAGAAGTAGATCGTGGTAAATTTAAAGCTGTTGTTAATACTGAGTATCATACAGGTATCTTTGATGCTGCACAACGTGGCAACGGTTACGTAATTTGTGATGCTTTTGAAACCGATATTTATATAGCTTCTAACAATGTTAATAAAGCATTAGATGGAGATGAAGTAGAATTATACGTTTACAAACGCAGAAAACAAGGTAAACTTGAAGGCGAAATTACCAATATTATTAAACGTGCTAAAACAGAGTACGTTGGGACTATTCAAATACATGATAAAAAGAATTTTGCTTTTGTAGTAGTAGATGGTAATAAAATGAAAACTGACATTTTTGTACCTATTAACAAAACACTAAAAGCCCAAGATGGTGATAAAGTGGTTGTTACAATGTTAGATTGGCCAGATAAAGCAGATTCACCAAACGGAAAAGTAATTAAAGTTTTAGGTAAAGCTGGAGAACATAATACTGAAATACACTCTATTTTAGCAGAATACGGTTTACCATACGAGTTTCCTACAGAGGTAGAGGAGTATGCTAATAATATTAATTTAAATATTTTACCAGAAGAAATTGCTAAACGTCGCGATATGCGTCAAGATTTAACCTTTACTATCGATCCAAAAGATGCAAAAGATTTTGATGATGCTTTATCTTTTACGGTTTTAGATAATGGTTTGTATGAAATCGGTATTCATATTGCAGATGTATCGCATTATTTAAAAGAAGGTACTGTCCTTGATGACGAGGCTTATGAACGTGCAACCTCTGTGTATTTAGTAGATAGAGTAGTACCAATGTTACCAGAAATTTTATCAAATGGTGCTTGTTCATTACGTCCAAACGAAGAAAAATATACCTTTTCAGCAGTTTTTAAAATTAACGATAAAGCCGAAATTAAAGACCAATGGTTTGGTCGTACTGTAACTTACAGTGATGCACGTTTTGCTTATGAAGAAGCTCAGGCAATTATTGAAAATAACGTTGCATTTAATAAAGCTCAAATTATTTCTAATCCAGAAAAAATTGATACCAATATTCCAACAGAAGTTGCATTGGATGGTACAGCTTATAAAACCACACCAGAAATTGCACAAGCAGTTTTAAAATTAGATCAATTAGCCAAAAAAATGCGAAGTCAACGTATGCGATCTGGTGCCATTAGTTTTGATAAAGTTGAGGTTAAATTTTCTTTAGATGAAGAGGCTAACCCAATAGGAGTACATTTTAAAACCAGTCAAGATGCAAATAAGCTTATTGAAGAGTTTATGTTACTTGCTAATAAAAAAGTATCAGAGTTTGTATCTAAAATGAAACCACCAAAAACGTTTATCTATCGTGTACACGATGAGCCAGACGAAAGTAAACTAGCATCTTTACAAAGCGTTGTATCTAGATTTGGTCACAAATTAGACTTTAAAAGTGGTGGTGATATAGCTGGTGCTTTAAACAAGTTATTAACAGATGTACAAGGTAAAAAAGAACAAAATTTAGTCGATACTTTAGCAATTAGAACCATGTCTAAAGCTGAGTATACTACCAGTAATATAGGTCATTACGGTTTAGCATTTGGAGATTATTCTCATTTTACATCACCAATTAGACGTTATCCAGACGTTATTGCACATAGATTATTACAACGCTATTTAGATGGTGAAAAATCGGTCAGTGCAGAAACTTATGAAGAAATCTGTAAGCATTGTAGTAACATGGAGTATTTAGCAACAAAAGCGGAACGTGACTCGACTAAATACATGCAAATTAGATTTATGCAAGACCATCAAGACGAAGAGTTTGTTGGTGTTATTTCTGGAGCAACAGATTGGGGAATTTATATAGAAATTATCTCTAACAAGTGTGAAGGTATGGTAAGAATAAGAGATGTTAAAGGTGATTATTTTGAGTTTGACCAGGACCAATATGCTATTATTGGACGTGAAACTAAAATTATGTATCAACTTGGTGATGAGGTTATTGTAAAAGTTAAAAATGCAGATTTAGAAAAGCGTCACCTAGATTTTGAATTGATTGGTAAGTACCAAGAATAACATATTTTATTGTTAATAAGTACAAATTAAATGTATCACTAACCCTTTAGTAAGTGGTACATTTTTTATTTTACAAAACGTTAAATTACGTTATAAACAGTAACTTTTTGTTACATTTAACTACTAATAAATAAACTTTAAAACATGATTTTAACTACAACAAATACTATAGAAGGCTTTAAAATAATTGAATATAAAGGCATTATTACAGGTACCTCTTTTGAAATGAAAACTAAATTTTCTTTTAAAACAGAAAAAAACAAAGACATAACAAAAGATGTTATTAACGAAGCTAAAGAACACGCTTTTCAAGAGTTACAAACAAATGCTAGTAATTTAAATGCTAATGCTGTAGTTGGTATTAGTGTAGATATGGAAACCGTTAATGGCTCTTATTTTTTTGTATCAGTTACAGGTACAGCAGTTTCAGTAGCTTCAGATAAATAATTTTTTAAAACTGTAACAATTCAAAAAAAGCAAGCTCTTTATACAAACAAAACCTTTCTAAAAATGAAAAATTTATTACTTGCTGTATTCTTTTTAACAACTACTTTTTTAGTAGCTCAGAATGTAAAAGACAAAAATGTTGGAGATTTTAATGAAGTTAAAGTTTTTGATTTAATAAAAGTAAGCTTAGTTAAATCAACCGAAAATAAAGTTATGATTACTGGTGAAGATGTTGATGATGTTGAGATTATAATCAAAAATAATACACTTAAAGTACGCATGAAAATAGATCGTAGTTTTGATGGAACTAAAACTTTTGTAGCTGTACACTACACAGATTTAAAAGTTATTGATGCTAATGAAGGTGCTAAAATTGTAGGTAACGAGCTGATTGAACAAGACACTATCGAGTTACGTGCACAAGAAGGCGCATCTATTATTGCTGGTTTAGACGTCGATACAGTTAATGTAAGAGCTGTTTCTGGCGGAATTATAGAAACTAGAGGTAAAGCCTACACTCAAAATATAACGCTTAATACAGGAGGTATTTACGAAGGTCGTGATTTTGAAACCAAAAATACTAATGTAAAAGTAAGAGCTGCTGGTGAAGCAGAAGTTAAAGCAAGTGGTGTTGTAGATGCACGTATTACAGCTGGTGGAAATATTGATATTTATGGTAACCCAAAAACAGTTACTAAAAAACAAACCTTTGGTGGACGTATTGTTGTTAAAAATCAAGAATAAAAATATACTTAAAATAGATAATAAAGGCTTCAATTTAAATTGAAGCTTTTTTATTTTGTAGCTATTGTATTATGTCTTAACTAAATTATTTCTTTACTTTGTATTTAACGCATTTAAACATCCCATGTTAGACGATATTCTTAGAGCAATTCCTTTTGGTATAATTCTTTCTTTTACCGTAGGTCCTGTATTTTTTGTATTGTTAGAAACTAGTGCAACCAAAGGTGTTAGAAGTGCTTTAATCTTTGATTCTGGAGTTATTTTAGCAGATATTTTATTTATAGTGGTTGCTTTTTTTAGTACCGAAAAGCTTTTAGGTAAAATTGAAAACGATCCAAATTTTGTAATCTTTGGTGGTGTATTACTGGTTTTTTATGGTATTATTTCATTTGTAAAAACATCTAGATCATTTAGATCTATTGTTAAAGAATACCATAAAGTAGAATTAAAAAAAGGTTATGGTAAACTTTTTATAAAAGGGTTTTTACTTAACTTTATTAACATAGGTGTGTTATTAGGTTGGTTAGGTTTTATAGTTTTAGCTAGTAAGATTACAACCTCTCAAAACGGAGTTATTGTTTTTATTACCACAATGATAGTTGCTTATTTTATAACAGATTTAGTAAAAATTGTAGCAGCTAAACGTCTTAAAAATAAACTAACACCAAGACTTATTTTTAAAACTAAAAAAATAATAGCTTTAGTTATTTTAGGCTTTGGTATTTTACTATTAGCTCAAGGTTTTTTTCCTGAAGAAAAAGAAAAACTTAAAGAAAAGCTAGAGCAAATTAACCCATTATAATTCCTCAATTGCATGAGTACGATTCGATTTAAAAAACTTAATTTACCGCTTCGTATTTGTGTTTCAATTTTACTTTTAGGCGGATTATTTAAAATAATGCATTGGCCAAATTCTAGCTATTTATTATTAATTGCTATTTGTAGTATTATGATATTATATCCTATTAGGTTTTTTCTTAAAAAAGAAAAAGAAACCATGGATTATATTAAGCTTGGTATTATTCTGTTATGGTGTTTAAGCAATTTTACTAGGGTAATACATGTGTATCAATTTCCTGTACTACTTAATATTGCATTGTTACTATTGTTTGGTTGGTGGTTTATTAACGAAGGAACAGCCTATTTTACTAACCAAAATCTTAAGTTAAATGGTATTTATAAAACTGTTTATGTAACTGTTACTGTAATTATTTTTGGTTGTATTTTATTTGGCTGTTTATTTAAAATACAACATTGGCCTTATGGTAATTTATTATTTACTGTAGGTATATTTTTAGCTTCAATATTTATTATTGTAGATCATTTTTTAAGAAAATAAAACATATATGGCTAAAACCCAATATTATATTTATGTTGTGGAGTTATCTAAAAAAGTATTTACTCAAAATGCTAAATTCAGAGCAGCCAATCCACAATTTAATGGTGTTTTAGAATGTTTATATGTTGGTATGACTAGTAAAACTCCTAAACAACGGTTTTTACAACATAAAACTGGTTATGTTAATAAAAAGGGTCACAAATTATCTTCTAATATTGTTCAAAAGTATGGATCTTATTTAAGACCAAGTTTATATAATCACATTGGACCAATCGCAACTAGAGCAGAAGCTTTAAAAATGGAAGAAGCATTAGCTTTAGACTTACGTCGAAAGAAATATGCAGTCTGGTTTAATTAAAATTTTAGTGGTCATTGCGAGGTACGAAGCAATCTCATAATCTCAAAAAATAGTATAAAAATATAAGCATAAAAAAAAGCGCTACTTATAAAGTAACGCTTTGTTTGAGGTGTCGAGCGGATTCGAACCGCTGTAGATGGTGTTGCAGACCACTGCCTAGCCACTCGGCCACGACACCCTTAATAGGACAGCAAATATAAAAATAATTACTGTTTTACCCTATTTCTGTTAGTTTTTTCTTTTTTCTGTTAATTCTACTGTAACCATCTGTACATCACCACCAATCGGAGGATTTATTTTACTTACAGCCACTGTTGCCACAGTAATTAATTTGTCTTCTTTAAAAATACGGTCTAAAATACGCTTAGCAACATGCTCTAAAAGTGCACTTGGTGTAGCCATTTCTTCAACAACAACTTTATTTAAAAAAACATAATCAACAGTATCTTCTAATGCGTCTGTTGCTGTACTTTTTTGTAAATCTGCCTTTACTTTTAAATCTACTCGGTAATCACTTCCTATAGCAGTTTCTTCTTTTAAACAACCATGATAAGCTGTTACGCGTATATTTTCTAACTTAATTATTCCCATTTTCTATAAATTTTCAGCAAAAGTACCTAAAATAGTAGTTTACTAAATTTTTAAAGTGTGGTTAAATTCATTTCAACTAAAAAATAACTAATTTTACAGCGCATTGTTAATTTGGTAGTATGCCAATAAACTATTAATGTAAAGAATAAAAATATATGTCTGAAGATAAAAAGTCACTCAATTTTTTAGAGCAAATTATAGAAGAAGATTTAAACAATGGTTTAGATCAAAGTAAACTTCGTTTTAGATTTCCGCCAGAGCCTAATGGGTATTTACACATTGGTCATACTAAAGCTATTGGTATTAGTTTTGGTTTAGGAGAAAGATATAATGCACCTGTTAATTTACGTTTTGACGATACAAATCCTGCTAAAGAAGAGCAAGAGTATGTTGATGCTATAAAAGAAGATATTTCTTGGTTGGGTTACCAATGGGCAAACGAGTTATACTCTTCAGACTATTTTCAAATATTATTTGATTGGGCAGTTCAGCTAATTAAAGATGGTAAAGCTTATGTAGACTCTCAGTCTTCTGAAGCTATGGCAGAACAAAAAGGTACACCAACGCAACCAGGTGTAGATGGACCTTTTAGAAACCGTTCTGTAGAAGAAAATCTTGACCTTTTCATGCGCATGAAAAATGGCGAATTTGATGAAGGTGAGCATATTTTACGTGCTAAAATAGACATGCAACATACCAATATGTTAATGCGTGATCCTTTAATGTATCGTATTTTAAAGAAAGCACATCATAGGACAGGTGATACTTGGTGTATTTACCCAATGTATGATTGGACACATGGTGAGAGTGATTATATAGAGCAAATTTCGCATAGTTTATGCTCGTTAGAGTTTAAACCTCACAGAGAGTTATATGATTGGTTTAAAGAGCAGGTTTATGATTATTCTAAATCAGAATACCCAATGCAACCTAAGCAACGCGAGTTTGCACGTTTAAACCTTAGTTATACTATCATGAGTAAACGTAAGTTATTACAATTGGTAGAAGATGGTATTGTTAATGGTTGGGACGATCCACGTATGCCTACAATATCAGGTTTACGTCGTCGTGGTTTTACACCAAATTCAATCAGAAAATTTGTTGAAACCGTTGGTGTTGCTAAACGTGAAAATATTATAGATTATGCACTTTTAGAGTTTTGTATTCGTGAGGATTTAAACAAAAAAGCACCACGTGTAATGGCTGTTTTAAATCCTTTAAAAGTGGTGATTACTAACTATCCTGATGATAAAGAAGAATGGTTTGAAGCCGAAAATAATCAAGAAGATGCAAGTGCTGGATTTAGAAAAGTCCCTTTTTCTAAAGAGATTTATATTGAAAAAGCAGATTTTAAAGAAGAAGCTAGTAGTAAGTTTTTTAGATTAAAACTAGGTGGAGAAGTGCGACTTAAAAATGCTTACATTATAAAAGCAGATAGTGTTGTTAAAGATAGTCAAGGAAACGTTACAGAAGTACACTGTACTTACTCTGAGGATACAGAACGTCGTATAAAAGGAACTTTACATTGGGTTAGTATTAAACATGCTGTAAATGCACAAGTTAGAGAATATGATAGATTATTTTTAGACGAAGCTCCAGATAGTCATGAAGACAAATCTTTTATGGATTTTATCAATCCAAACAGTTTAAAAAACATCACAGCTTTTGTAGAACCTAGTTTAAAAGATGCAAAAGTAGGAGAGCAGTTCCAGTTTCAACGCTTAGGCTATTTTAATGTAGATAAAGATTCTACATCAGAAGCTTTAGTATTTAATAAAACGGTTGGTTTACGTGATAGTTGGGCAAAACAAAAGCCTAAAAATAATACTCAAAATAATCAACAAAAGCAGCCACAACAAAATAACAGACCTGCTATAGAACAAATTAAATCTTACGGTAAAAAGTATGATAGGATGAAGCCAGAGCAACAAGACAAGGCTAAAGCCGAAATCCAATCACTTGCTAAAGATGTTGCCTATCAAGATTTAGAACCACTATTTGGGACATCGGTTAAAAAGACAGGAACACGTGTTATTACCATGATAACTTTAGGTGTTTTACTAGATAATGGTTTAGATAAAACCGAAGCTATAAATGACTTTATAAATAAAGCACTTGAAGATAAAAGTGAATTATTAGTTAACGAAGCTAAAGCAATAAATAAATAAATAATTATAAGCCTACCTAATGCATTTATTAGGTAGGTTCTTTTTTTTCAGTTGAAACAGTTTAACATACTTTTTATATTTCTTCTTATTTGTATACAATATACAAATGCACAAGAGTATCCTGTTATCAATGATATGGTAACAGATAATGCTGGTATTTTTAGTGACTATGAAGCTCAAAATTTACGTGAAAAGTTAATGCAATATGAGCTTGATACTTCTCATGAAATTATAGTATTAACAATAAAAGAATTAGGAAATAATACTATAGAACAATATGCTTATGGTGTATTTAATCAAGAAAAAAATAAATTTGGTAAAGACAATGTAGATAATGGTCTTTTACTTTTAATTGCACCTAACCAAAGACAAGTGAGAATTGAAGTTGGTAATGGATTTGAGCCTATTATAACAGATGTTTTTTCATCTCATATTATTGATTATATCTTAACACCTTATTTTAAAAAAGAACAATATTTTGAAGGTGTAAATCATGCAATTTATGAAATAATTCAGCTAATTCAAGATCCTATTTATGCTCAAGAATTTGGTGATATTTACAGAAAAAAAGCTCAAGAATCTGAAATAAGTCCTGTCACCAAAGTTATTGCTTCCCTATTTTTAACTCTTGTATTTACTATAATTTTATACTACTGCTATTGCAAATTTGTACTTAAAGCAAGCATGTGGAAAACAAAAATTAAACCATTATATAGAAAGCATAAAATAAAGTTTTGGTTATTTGTTAGTGCACTTTTTTGTGTTGTTTATAATTTTTATACTCTGTCATGGATACTTTTTATGATTCTGTTTGTATCAAGTTTTTTATCAATATTTGTGTTTGTTGGATTTGGTATAATTTTAAAATTAGCTTTTAAAAGAGCCATAACTATTTTTAAAAGTCTTTTAACTGGTAAACTAGGTTTTATTAATTTTTGGTGGTACTTTCCTTTAACTTTTTTATTATTTTTTGCAGCTTTTGCATTTGGATTTACTCCAATTATGATGGGCTTTTTTATGTTAATTACTATTGTATTTAATAAAGATAGTAATGAGATGATATCAAATTTCTCATGGGAATTTTATGTTATTGCTATCGCACTTATTTTTATTTCATTTTTTGTAATATCTATTGTTAGGGCAATCAAAAAAATTAAAAGTAGTTATAAAGAAACTTTTGGTTTTTCTATTTTTAAAATGGGAGTAGGATTATCATCTAAAGGAGGTAATGGAAGTGGCTCTTCTAGAGGTTACTCGTCTTCTGGTTCTAGAAGTTACTCATCCTCATCCCGAAGTAGTAGTTATTCAGGTGGAGGAGGACGCTCATCTGGAGGAGGAGCTAGTGGTAGTTGGTAATTAGTGTTGTAACATTTTTTTGTTTTTTGATACCAATAACTAGATTATAAGCTTTACTTTATAAACTTGATAGACTTTAAAATACATGATTCCGTTTTAGATCTTCCAGATACTTGGAACACTTTAGTCACACACGATATTTTTTTACAAACCCCTTTTTTAAACGCTTTAGAAGTTTCTTGTCCTAAAAATATTAAAACGCATTACATTTCTATTTTTGATAACCAGAAACAAGTCGGTTTAGCAGTTGTACAGCGCGTTAAAATATATATTGATGACGTATTTAGAAACCCAACAGATAATGCTTTAAAACGCTTTATAAAAACTGTTATAGCCCAAGTAGTTAAAGGTAATGCCTTAATTGTTGGTAATTTAATTCATACAGGACAGCATGGTTTATTTTTTGATCAAAATTATATTAGTCAAACTAATTTTTTAACTACTGTTTTTAATGCAATAAATACCTTAGCATTAACTATTAAAAAAGAGGAAGGTAAAACTATACGTATTATAGGTTTTAAGGATTATTTTACGACAGATAGTATCCATTTGAATACCTCGTTATTTACTAAAAATCAATTATATAAATTACAAGTCCAACCAAGTATGGTTTTAAGTTTAAAACAGGAGTGGAGTAGTATTGATGACTATGTTATCAGTCTTAAAAAGAAATACAGAAGTAGATATAGAACAGCGCTTAAAAAAGCTAATACCATTGTAAAAAAGGAATTAGATTTAGGCGCTATTGTTTCAGAATCTGAACAGTTATTTACTTTATATAAATACGTTTCAGATAATGCTAAAGTCAATTCATTTGTATTAGACCAACAGCATTTTTTCAATTTAAAAAAACATTTAGATCAAGATTTTAAGGTGTTTGGTTACTATTTAGATGGTAAACTTATTGGATTTTATACCTTAATTATTAATAATTCTGATTTAGAAACCTATTTTTTGGGTTACAATCCTAAGTATCAACACAAGCATCAATTGTATTTAAATATGTTGTATGATATGCTAGCTTTTGGAATTGATAATAACTTAAAACAAGTCGTCTATGCTAGAACAGCACTTGAAATAAAAAGCTCAGTAGGAGCAAAGCCTGAAGTGATGTATATTTATATGAAACATACTAATACTGTATTTATAAATCCTGTTTTAAGATACATTGTTAAAACTTTAAATCCTGTTAAAAAGTGGGAACAAAGACATCCTTTTAAATAGTATTTTAATAAACCTTTAGCATTATTAATTTTGTATTGGTTTGTTTTTAATTTATTTTAAATCAATAACTTAAAAACATAATTAACATGAGTAATACACAAGATTTACTAACTAAGATATCACAAAAAACAATTCAAATAAAAAGGGATTATCCAGAACTACAAAAGTATCTTGATGAGACTAGAATTACATTACCACAAGGTGATAACTCGTCTCCTAAAGTAGACCAAGAAGCCTTACAAAACTATTTAAATACTTTGGATGAAATGGTTACTAAGTATAAGTCTAAATAAAAAAAGTCTCAAAATTTAATTTGAGACTTTTAATGTTTAAAGATATTAAGATGTTATTCACTTAACGTTTCCGTTTTTGTATCATCTTCTGGTATTACTAAACTGGTTTCAAAATCTGGTAGTACCATATTTAATAATGCTTTGTTTTTGATTTGTTTAGCTTCAATAAAGTACCAAAATTTAGCTTCATCGTTATAAATTCCTAATAAATAACTTTTAGATTTAATACGCATGTTGCTCATTTTCATTTGATTAAAATTTTCAACAACACATCTGTATTGATCTTGTTCAAAGACTACTTCTGACACATCAATGACATCTGCTTTTTCAAAAACAAATCCTTCAGATTTCATTTGATCAAAAGTTTGTTCTATTAATTTAATACCAGCTTCTTCTCCACCCATTAATTCTATTACTTTTGGTAGAGTATGTTTAAAAACTGTTTTATAATCTTCACTTAAAGTCGCTTTACTGGTGATTGTAGCATCACGTAAAGCTTCTTTTTTTGTTTGACCAAAGGTTACGGAAACCGTTAGTAATAATACTATTATAAGTTTATTCATCTTCGTTTCTTCTTTCTTCAGCTTTATTTAATTTAGCTTGTTTCATGGCTTCACCAATCTCATTACTAGCAGAAAAACTAGCAACCATATCGTTTAACATGTTACTTCCTGCTTGAGGCGAGTTTGGTAATAATATTAAGTTACTGTTAGTTTCTCCACCAATAGCCTGTAATGTATCATAATGTTGAGTTACTACTATTAATGCTGAGGCCTCTTGACTGTTAATTCCAACACGATTTAAAACATCTACAGACTCTTCTAAACCTCTTGCAATCTCACGTCTTTGATCTGCGATACCTTGACCTTGTAAACGCTTACTTTCTGCTTCTGCTTTTGCTTTTTCAACAATTAAAATACGTGCAGCATCTCCTTCAAATTGTGCAGCAGTTTTTTCTCTATCTGCAGCATTAATACGGTTCATGGCTGCTTTTACTTGTGCATCTGGATCTATATCTGTTACTAATGTTTTAATAATATCAAAACCGTATTCTGACATAGCATCATTTAATTCGGTTTTTACAGCAATTGCAATATCATCTTTTTTAACAAATACATCGTCTAATTTCATTTTTGGTACCTCTGCACGTACAACATCAAATACGTAACTTGTAATTTGCTCATGTGGATAATCTAATTTATAAAAAGCATCGTAAACTTTTTGACTAATCACACGATATTGTACAGATACCTTTAGTCTAACAAATACATCATCTAGGGTTTTTGTTTCTATAATGACATCTAATTGTTGTATTTTAAGACTTAATCTACCTGCTATTTTATCAACAATAGGAATTTTTAAATGAAGTCCAGATTGACGTATACTATGGAATTTACCAAAACGTTCTATAATTACAGCGGTTTGTTGTTTGACAACAAAAAAAGCTGAAATTAATACAATCAAAACAATGACTATAAAAGGGATAAAAGAATAATTACTCATAAATAATGGATTTAATGGTTATACTATGGTTACTAAATTAAGTTATATTTGTTCACAAACGACTTAATTTATTATGAAAAAACTTCAATACACTCTATTAGTAGCTCTAACTATAGGTTTTGTTACAAAAAATTTTGCACAGCATAGTAGATATGTCATAAAAAATGGATTTTCTATTGGTGGAGGAATTACCCAATTTGATATTATTACAGATAATTTTGAAACTAAAAAAGGAGAGGGTTGGATTGGTAATATGACTGCTACTGTAGAGATACCACACAAATGGTATAATTTAAGTTATGGTATGCAATTATCCGAAAATACTATAAGTACAACAGGTTTTGACGTACCATTGTCTAGTATTGCTCAAGATATAGAATATAAAATTTTTACAGCTCAATTGCAATTTTTATGGCATGCTAAACCATTTAAAACGTCACATTTTACCATTGATTTTGGTCCAATGTTGCAATATAATAGTGATTTAGAATTAAGTGACGATGAACAAGAAAATTTTATTCTTGCAGATTTTGATACTGTACAAGCTAATGCTGTTAAAGATTTAAATAATTTTAATGTTAATGGATCTATTGGAGCCACTTTAGGTATAGGTTTTTTTAAGGTAAGAGCACAATATATTTATGGTTTTACAAATATTTTAGGTGCTTTAAACGACTCTGAATTTAATCAAGTTTTAGGTAGAGATTTTAAAGGTAACCAAAGTATGTTTGCTTTTACTGGTATGATTACTTTTTAAGTTATAAAAAATATAAAACAATAAAAAAGCCATCTAATTTAGATGGCTTTTTTTATAATTATAAGGTGTCTATTAGTTTTTTAATACGTTTAATACTTTCGTTTTTACCAATCATAAACATAATATCAAAAACATCAGGTCCTTGTAAAGCACCAACTAAAGCTAAACGCAATGGCATCATGACTTTACCAAAGCCAATCTCGTTTGATGTAATCCAACCCTTTACCTCTTTTTGAAGCGTTTCTACTTCAAAATCTGTAATATTTGATACAATGCCTAATACGTCTGTCATTATTGTTTTAGTATCGTCTTTAAAAGCTTTTTTAGAGGCTTTTTCATCGTAACTTTCTGGTGCTACAAAAAAGTAGCTACTTAAATTCCAAAAGTCATTGACAAAGGTTGCACGCTCTTTAACTAAACCTACTACTAATGCTATATAATTAACATCAATAGTGGCTAATTGCTCATGGTTTTTCTGAAAAGCAATAGCTAAATCTTCATTAGACTGTTCTTGCATATAATGGTGATTAAACCATTTAATTTTGTCTGGATCAAAACGTGCTCCTGCTTTATTAACTCGGTCTAAATCAAAAGCAGCAATTAGTTCTTCTAAAGTAAACATTTCTTGTTCTGTACCAGGATTCCAACCTAAAAAGGCTAAAAAGTTTACTACTGCTTCTGCAAAATAACCTTCTTCTTTGTATCCTTTAGCTATATCTCCAAATTCTGGATTCCATTCTAATGGAAATACAGGAAACCCTAATTTATCTCCATCACGTTTACTTAATTTACCTTTTCCTGTAGGTTTTAAAATTAATGGTAAGTGTGCAAATTGTGGAGCTTCCCAACCAAATGCTGTGTATAATTGGTAGTGTAATGCTAAACTTGGTAACCACTCTTCACCACGAATTACATGAGAGATTTCCATTAAATGATCATCTACAATATTAGCTAAGTGATACGTTGGCATACCATCTGACTTAAATAAAACTTTATCATCTAATATGTTAGTATCTATTTTAATATCACCACGAATGATATCTTTTAAATGCAATGTTTGGTCTTGAGGACTTTTAAATCTAATGACATAATCATCTCCAGCATCTAATTTAGCTTTTACTTCAGCTTCTGTTAAGGATAAAGAGTTGCTTAATTTTAAGCGGTTATGCCAATTATAGATAAATGTTTTTCCTTTAGACTCATGATCTGTTCTGTGGTAATTTAACTCTTCAGAGGTATCAAAAGCATAATAAGCATTTCCGCTAGCAACTAATTGATCTGCATATTCTTTATAAAGTGCTTTACGTTCTGATTGTCTGTAAGGTCCAAATTTTTCGTTTTTACCTGGTCCTTCATCAAAAGGAATATTACACCAATTAAGTGCTTCAATTATATAGTCTTCTGCACCTTCAATGTAACGATTTTGGTCTGTATCTTCAATACGTAACACAAATGTTCCGTTATGCTTTTTAGCAAATAAATAGTTAAAAAGGGCTGTTCTAACGCCTCCAATATGTAAAGGTCCTGTTGGACTTGGTGCAAAACGCACTCTAACTTGTTTTGACATGGTGTTTTAAATATATAATAACTTAATAATGATGTGTTTAAATCTTAAATAATGCTTCGTTTTAAACGTGTTTTAAGATCTTTTTAGCAAAGATAGAATGACTAAGACAAACAACAAAGAAATAGCCAATAACAATTAATTTGGCTGGCTTTTTTTCCGTGAAAGCGATATCCTTTAACATTAACTTATAACGCAATATATTTAAGTGTAAAAATAAAACTGTATTTTAGTCTGTTAAATAGCGTTTTACTTGAATAATTTTAATAACATACAGCATAAATTAGAGCAATTTATTAGAAAATATTACACTAATGAGTTAATAAAAGGTGCCATTCTTTTTTTTAGTATTGGATTGCTTTATTTTATTTTCACCCTATTAATAGAACACTTTTTGTGGCTAAATAGCACTGCTAGAACCATTTTGTTTTGGCTATTTATTATTGTAGAGTTAGCTCTTTTTGTAAAATTTATAGCTTTACCATTAGCTAAGTTATTTAAACTTAAAAAGGGTATTGACTATAAGAAAGCTTCTGTAATTATTGGTAATCATTTTACTGAGGTAAATGATAAATTACTTAATGTGTTACAATTAAAGGAAGATAGTAATGCCTCAGAGTTACTACTTGCTAGTATTGATCAAAAGGCGGAAGAACTTAATCCTATTCCGTTTAAATTAGCGGTTAATTTTAAACAGAATGTCAAGTATCTAAAATATGCAGCTTTACCACTTTTAATAGTGTTTATTTTTGTAGTATCTGGAAAGTTTAATTGGTTTAGTGATAGTTACAATCGTGTGGTTAATTATCAAACAGCTTATGAGCCTCCTGCACCTTTTCAGTTTTTTGTTTTAAACGAAAACCTACAGACTAACCAAAACCAAACATTTAGGTTAATTGCTACTACTGAAGGTCAAGTTTTACCTCAAGACGCACAAATTACTTATAACAAGCAAACGTACTATTTACAGCAACACCAAGCTGGTACTTTTGAATATGTTTTTGAACAGCCTAAAGAAGATATCACCTTTAATTTAACAGCCAATGGTATCACTTCTAAACCTTACACTTTAAAAGTTTTGCAAGTGCCAACATTATTAGGTTTTAATATGGTTTTGGACTATCCAAATTATACTAATAAACGTAATCAAACCGTAAAAGGTATAGGTAATGCAATGGTACCACAAGGGACTAAAATAACATGGCAGCTTAATACTAAAGCAACAACAGAAGTAGCTTTAATTGGACGTGATACTATAGCTTTTAAAAGCGAAAAATCTGGTATTTTTGAAGCTTCTAAACAATTGTATAACAGTTTTGATTATAACATAAGTACTAGTAATAATAACCTTAAAAATTACGAGAACTTAGCGTATAGTATTCAGGTTATTAAAGATCAATATCCAGAGCTTACAATCGAATCTAAAACGGATAGTTTGGATCTGCAAACCCTTTATTTTAAAGGACAAGTGAGTGATGATTATGGTCTAAATAAATTACAATTAGTGTATTATCCTAGTGGTAATGCAACGGAAAAGAATACAGTTAATATTCCTGTTTCTAAATCTAATTTTGATCAGTTTTTAAGCAGCTTTCCAAACATACTTTCAGTTGAAGATGGTGTTGCCTACGATTTGTACTTTGAAGTCTTTGATAATGATGCTGTAAATAAAAATAAAAGTACAAAAAGTAATGTATTTACTTACCGAAAGCGCACCAAAGATGAAGAAGAAAAAAAACAACTTCAAGAACAAAATAAAACAATTCAAGATTTAAATAAATCTTTAGAAAAATTTGATAAGCAACAACAAGAGCTTCAGGAATTGTCTAAAACTCAAAAAGAAAAATCAGAATTAAATTTTAATGATAAAAAGAAATTTGAAAACTTCCTAAAAAGACAGAAAGAGCAAGAACAAATGATGAAACAGTTTAATAAAAAGTTGAAAGACAATTTAGAGCAGTTTCAAAATGAAAATAAAGAAAAAGATCAATTTAAAGAAGATTTAAAAGAACGTCTTAAAGATAATGAAGAGCAACTTAAACAAGACGAAAAATTACTTGAAGAATTACAAAAACTTAGAGAGAAACTTAGTAAAGAAGAATTTTCTGAAAAATTAGACAATTTAGCTAAAAAAGCAAAAAGCCAAAAACGAAGTCTACAGCAATTAGTAGAACTTACTAAACGTTATTACGTCACTAAAAAAATGGAAAAAATTAGTAAAGATCTTGATACACTTGCTAAAGAACAAGATAAACTAGCTAATTCTGATCCCAAAGAGAACTCTAAAGAGAAGCAAGATGAGTTAAATAAAAAGTTTGAAGATTTGCAAAAGCAAATGAATGACTTAGAAAAAGATAATCAGGATTTAAAAAATCCAATGGATTTTCCTAGAAATAAAAATACTGAAGATAATATAAAACAAGACCAACAAGATGCATCCAAAGATCTTCAAGATAAGCAAGAGTCTCAAGACTCAGAACAACAAAAGTCAAAACAACAATCCGCTAAACAAAAACAAAAAAGTGCTGCTCAAAAAATGAAGCAAATGAGTATGAGTATGCAAACGCAAATGTCTGGAGCAGCTCAAGACCAGTTAGAAGAAGATATCGTGATGTTGCGTCAAATATTAGATAACTTAGTTATATTTTCAATGGATGAAGAAGCGTTAATGAATCGTTTTAAGGGTATTGAAATTAATCATAGTGAGTACGCAACTTATTTAAAAAAACAAAAAGAATTACGTACACATTTTGAACATGTAGATGATAGTTTATTTGCAATATCATTACGTCAGCCTAAATTTTCAGAAGATATTAATCGCGAGATTAATGAAGTATATTTTAATGTAGATAAAGCCTTGGCTGAATTTTCTGAAAACAGAATTTATCAAGGTGTATCCTCACAGCAATACGCATTAACCTCTGCTAATAATTTAGCCGATTTTTTAAGTGGTGCTCTAGATAATATGCAAAATCAATTGGGTATGCCAATGCCTGGTCAAGGAGAAGGTGGTATGCCAATGCCTGATATTATTATTAGCCAAGAAGCTCTAGCTAAACAAATGGAACAAGCTATGAAAAAAGGTAAAGAGGGAAAAAAAGGCGAAGATGGTGAGAAGGGTGAATCTGGTGAGAAAGGTGAAGCTGGTGTTAAAGGTAAACAAGGCGATAAAGGACAAAATGGTGAGCAAGGTGAAAATGGAGAAGGAGGGAAGCAAGGTCAAGAAGGTAGCCAAGGTAAAAATGGCCAAGGTAAAAATGGTCAAGGTCAAAATAAAGGAGAAGGTCAAGGAGGTTCTCAAAATGGGCAAGACGGATTTAGTGAAGATGTAAATGGTCAATTATTTAAAATCTATCAAGAACAACAAATGTTACGTCAAGCCTTAGAGCAACGTTTAGATAAAGAAGGTTTAGGTCAAAATAGTGACGCTAGACAATTATTAAAAGATATGGAGCAAATTGAAATGGATTTAATTAATAAAGGCTTCACTAACCAAACGCTTTCTAAAATGATGAATATTCAGCACCAACTTTTAAAAGTAGAAAATGCAGTCTTGCAACAGGGTGAAGAACAAAAGCGTCAATCTAAAACAAATACTAAGCAATTTAAAAATACAACCACAAATCCAGAGGACAGAGCTAAACAATATTTTAACACCACAGAAATATTGAATAAGCAAACCTTACCTTTGCAACAAATTTATAAACAGAAAGCACAAGAGTACTTTAAACAACAAAATGATTAATTTTAACTACGAAACCGATTTTAAGCTTCTTGATGACGCTAAAATTTCTAATTGGATATCAAGTATCATAATTAAAGAAAAATGTAAAGAAGACGAGATAAACTATGTGTTTTGTGACGACGATTATTTGCATAAATTAAATGTACAGTTCTTGGATCACGATACTTTAACAGATGTTATAAGTTTTGATTACAGTGTAGGTAAAAAGCTACAAGGTGATATTTTTATTTCTATTGAAAGAGTTAAGGATAATGCTAAAGATTTTAATGTTGAATTTGAATCAGAATTACATCGTGTTATTATTCATGGAATTTTACACTACTGTGGCTACAAAGATAAAACCGAAGCTGATGCTTCTGAAATGAGACTTAAAGAAAATGAAGCTTTAGCAATACTTAAAGCAATGTAATTGTTTGTTGTATATTTGCACGCTTAAATTTTTTAAGTCACAAAACGTTCCACGTGGAACAATTAAATAAATAAAAATTAAATAGTGTCTAGTTTTTAAAAAATTAATCTATCCATTATTTAAATAAATTAAAATTATGTTTAACGAAGTTTACGATGTAATAGTTGTTGGAGCTGGACATGCAGGAAGTGAAGCAGCAGCATCTGCAGCTAATATGGGAAGCAAGACTTTGCTTATTACCATGAATTTGCAAAACATTGCACAGATGTCTTGTAACCCTGCAATGGGCGGAATTGCAAAAGGACAAATTGTAAGAGAGATTGATGCGCTTGGAGGTTACTCAGGAATTGTGAGTGACACGTCTGCTATTCAATTTAAAATGCTGAATAAATCTAAAGGACCTGCAATGTGGAGTCCAAGAGTTCAAAGTGACAGAATGCGTTTTGCTGAAGATTGGAGATTGCTATTAGAGCAAACTAAAAATTTAGATTTCTATCAAGAAATGGTTTCTGGTTTAATTGTTGAAAACGGAAAAGTTTGTGGTGTTACAACATCACTTGGTGTGAAGATAAAATCTAAAACTGTTGTTTTAACTAACGGAACTTTTTTAAATGGATTAATTCATATTGGAGATAAAAATTTTGGAGGAGGTAGAGCAGGAGAAAGAGCTGCAACTGGAATTACAGAACAGCTTGTGAATTTAGGTTTTGAATCTGGTAGAATGAAAACTGGAACACCTCCAAGAGTTGATGGACGATCTTTAGATTTTTCAAAAATGGTAGAACAACCAGGTGATGTTAATCCTGAAAAGTTTTCTTATTTAGATACTACAAAACCGTTAACACAACAACGGTCTTGTCATATGTCTTACACGAGTAATAAAGTGCATGATTTGTTGAGAGAAGGTTTTGATCGTTCCCCAATGTTTAATGGTCGAATTAAAAGTTTGGGTCCAAGATATTGTCCTTCTATTGAAGATAAAATAAATCGTTTTGCAGATAAAGACAGGCATCAATTATTTGTTGAACCTGAAGGTTGGGATACTGTTGAATATTACATAAATGGTTTCTCAACTTCCCTACCTGAAGATGTCCAATTTAAAGCTTTAAGTTCTGTGGCTGGTTTTGAAAACGTGAAATTTTTTAGACCTGGTTATGCAATAGAATATGATTATTTTCCACCTACACAATTAAAGCATACACTAGAAACTAAATTAGTTGATGGGTTGTATTTTGCTGGTCAAATAAATGGAACAACAGGATATGAAGAAGCTGCCTCTCAAGGTTTGATGGCTGGTATAAATGCAGCTTTAAAAGTGCAAGAGCGTGATCCATTTATATTAAAAAGAGACGAAGCTTATATAGGTGTTTTAGTGGATGATTTAATTACTAAAGGTACAGAAGAGCCTTATCGTATGTTTACGTCTAGAGCAGAGTATAGGACTCTGTTACGTCAAGATAATGCAGATATTCGATTAACTCCAAAAGGTTATGATTTAGGCTTAGCTTCTGAAAAACGTCTTAAAAGAATGGAGCAGAAGCATCAGTCTGCTGAGCAGTTTGTGCAGTTTTTTAGAGATACTAGTGTTACTCCAAAAGAGATAAATCCAGTCTTAGAAGCTAAGAATTCAGCTGCTATTAGACAGCAGGATAAGATGTTTAAAATGTTTGCTAGACCTAATATTGGTATCGAAGATATGAAGAAAATAGCATCGGTTTCTGAGTATATAAATGGTAATAATTTGGATCGTGAGGTTATTGAACAGACCGAAATTCAGGTTAAATATTCAGGCTATATTGCTAAAGAAAAAAGTAATGCTGACAAGTTATCTAGGTTAGAAAATATAAAAATTCCAGCTAATTTTGACTACTCAAAACTGCAATCTATGAGTCTTGAAGCAAGAGAAAAATTAAACAAAATACAACCTGTTACCATATCTCAAGCATCAAGAATTAGTGGAGTTTCTCCATCAGATATTTCTGTTTTGCTTGTCTATATGGGACGATAATTTTATTAAAAAAGGGCTAACGTTCCACGTGGAACGTTAGCCCTTTTTTTTGTTTTATAGTTAAATTTAACTATAAAACGCCTTCTATTTGTATCTGATTTTACTGTTTTGTTTTATTGAAATAAGTTTAAAATATATATTAATTATAAAGATTTTTATGTTTAAATGGAGTGTAAAAGTGATAAGTATTTTAAGCTTTTTAACTCTAATTTATATGTTTTTTTTAAACGGAAAGTAGACTTTATATTGATAAAAATCTAGTCTCTTGAAGTTGTTTATAATTAATTTATGAGCATAAATACAGGTTGAAATAATATTATTTTTAGAATTAAAAAGATTTTTAAAAGTGGTTTTGCTATTCTTTTTTTTATTATATATTTAATGTTTTGCTTTAAAAAATAGATTGTTTATTCTATTTGTTATTATTAAAATAAGTAAAAAAAGAGTGGGATAGAGGTTGTTTTTATATAATTTTAATGGAAAACTAAAACGATTTTATGACGTTTTTTCATTACAAAAATATGTAAAAAGAAGTCTTTTTATCTTATTTATAATTCTGTTTTTATATGATATATGTTACATAAAAACTAGTATTTTAAACTTGATTATTACAAAATAGATACTAATTTTGGTTTTTAAATTAAGATTAAGAGTATTGATTTTAGAATATTAATTAAAAAAACAGAGCTGTTTTTTAATAGACTAAACTCAAATTAAGTACAAATAGTTCAATAAATATTAATTTAAACAGAATTAAATAGATGCTTTTTAAAGAGGTATTCTAATAGAAAATATTAAAAATGAGTAATACAATCAATCAAAATATGTTCATTGAAGTTAAAGATTATTCTGTTTCTGGGGAAGTTTTTCAGTTAATACAGAATGAATCTTATGGGTTTTTAGAGACAATTCCTAAGCCATCTATTGCTAAATTACCTGAATATTATCAAACAGAAGACTATATTTCTCATACGGATTCTAAACGAAATTTGTTTGAAAAAGTATATCATAGTATCAGAGAAGTGTCTTTAAAACGTAAATTAAAGCTAATAAATTCGTTTAAAACTGATCAAAAAAACCTTTTAGATTTTGGTTGTGGTACAGGAGATTTTTTAAAATCTGCGTTAAATAACGGATGGAATGTGTCAGGAATAGAACCAAACTCAGAGGCTAGGAGTATAGCAAATAGTAAAACTAAACAGTCTGTTTTGGATTCTGAAGGCATTAAAACGTATAAAAAACATAGTTTTGATGTTATTACTTTATGGCATGTTTTAGAACACATACCTAATTTAGAGTCTCAAATTAGTATTTTAAAAGACTTACTTAAGCCAAATGGTGTATTAATAATTGCAGTTCCTAACTATAAAAGTTACGATGCAAACCATTATAAACAGTTTTGGGCAGCTTATGATGTACCAAGACATTTGTGGCATTTCGATAAAAAATCTATTTCTAAACTGTTTTCATCTATAAATATGACTGTACAAAATATAAAACCAATGGTTTTTGATTCGTATTATGTTAGCCTTTTATCTGAAAAATATAAAAAAGGAAGTATGAATTTGTTTAGCGCATTTTGGACTGGTTTTAGGTCAAATGCTAAAGCAAAGCGTTCTGGAGAGTATTCTTCACTCATTTATGTGCTAAAAAACAACAAATAATTAAAATAAGAATTGTTGTTAATGGATTTTGTGTGTAAACGCATAATCACATTAGCTTTTTTTAAAAGTCGCTTAAAAAGCTTTATTTGAGGTCAATTTTGATAAGATTTTTTTATAATCTCAATATTTGGCTATAAGATTTTCTTATTTGAGCTAAAATCTACCAATTATTTAAAATTGATTTGTTTTATTATTTACATTTGCTCGAATTAAAAAATAATCAAAATGAAAAAAATAATTGGATTAGTAATTGTGTCTTTAGTTTTTACATCGTGTCAAAAACAAAAAATAGCTTTTATTGATAATGGAGAAGTAATTAATAAGATTCAAGAAAAAGTAGATTTAGAAGCAAGTTATAAATCTACTCTTGATAAATTTAATACCAAAAGAGATAGCTTAGGAAAAGCATTTCAAATGGAAGCTCAAAAGTTTCAAATAGAAGCTCAAAGTATGTCTGCTAAAAAAGCACAAGCTAAATATGATGAGTTAGGTCAAAAGCAACAATTATTACAACAACAACTTCAGTATGAGCAACAACAAATTTCTGAACCATTTCAAAAAGACATGGATTCATTAATTAGTAAAGTGAAAAAATATGTAAGCAATTATGGTAAAACTAATGGTTACGATTACATTTTAGGTACAAGTGAAGCTGGACCATCTGTATTATTTGGTAAAGAAGAATTTGATTTATCAAAAACTATTATTGAAGGTTTAGATACTGAGTATAAAAAATAAGATTTTTATCCTATTAAAAAAGGCGATTAACATAAGTTAGTCGCCTTTTTTTTATCAGTCCTTTTAGTTTAAGAAACAACATTTATATTGTTTAATAAATTTTATATCTACGGTTATACTGAGGTAATTGGTAACAATGTATTAAGTAAAAATGTTATGATGTCATACAATGACAATTTATTAACGAGCGTTGATATTGACATAGTTTATTCTGATATAGCTGATGATATTTCAACGTTTTTATTAAATTTAGCTTGATTAAAATCAACAAATAATAACACTAGAATAGTAAATACAGTATTATTTTGGTCTATTACTGATAGTTATATAAAGAGAAATAGGAGAGAGGAGAACGCATAATATTAAACCCAAGACGAAAGACAACGTAACAGATCTACAATTTATAATGTTAAACTTAAGCTTCTTGATGATAAATATTAAAATATAAACGAAAAACTCTTGCTAGATAGAGCAAAGATTATGTTTTTGCTTAAAATACTGTTTATGATTGTTATTACAATATTAAATAATGCTTCAAATATTAATTGTAATTTAACTCTAGCCAATCTTAATGGTTTACAGGCTTTTGTTTTAAGGTGGTAATCTTACTGGTTGGATATATCGTTTTAGAAGTGGGTTGAAGTATTAAGTTTTGATAATTATAAAATGTCTAAACCATTAAAAACTAAGTACATCTATTTTCATAATTGTTTTGGAAGGGACTCGATTTTAGAAGGTAATGAATATAAATTTCTAATGCTAAACTTGAAAAATTTTGGAAATTTAGCTCAAAAATATGATCTGAAAACAACTTTTTTCTAGCTGATTGACCTCTTCTAAATTAGATAATCACCTGCGTTTTTCTGTTAGTGATTATACTTTAGGTTTTGATATTACTCCCTCTAATTTCTCAAAAATATAGACGCATTTATAATTAACGAAACAGAAAAATTTAATTTAGGTAACAATAAGGATAGTTTTTATTGCTTTTCGTACTGAAATAAGTGAATTATTTTTTGATGAAATTTTAAAAAAAGCCACCTAAAAATATTGTCGTTTTTGTATTTTAATATGTGAAAAAAAATATTAAAAAATCAGTAAATTATTGATCTGAATTCAAGAACTAAAACAGCTAAAAATCTATATAAAATATTAATATTTTAGTTGGGAATAGTAATTATATAATTTTTGAAATTAGCAATCAAGTAATTGAAAATCAAATAATTATATTTGATAAATCAAAAGAACTGTGTTATATTTATGTGTTTCTCTCCAATAATTTTATGATGCTTACACGCAAAACAAAACCTTAATGACAAAAGATCATTTTTAAAAAAACAGGTTTTTAAAGTAAATATGAAACCTTGTTAAAATTACTTTAAAAGGTATAAAGTCATAATAGTTGGTATAAAATAGATCACAATTGTACGTGCTCCATCATAGTCTTTAGCAACACGTTGGCCAAATAATAATAATAACAAGGTTATAGCGCTTAAAATAGCCGAATAAAAGCCATAAACTGTATTACCATCAATAAGTATGGTTGCTATACCTAAAAGTGCTAAAATGCCTGCAATAGTTTCAATTATTAATATGATTGATAAGTTAAAAGGAACCATGTTGGCCATAAAAGTTTCAGAAAAATGTTCTTTTAACCAACTTACGTTTCCTTTCCAGTCTAAAACTTTGTCTACTCCTGATTGTAAAAATGTAATTGCTAAAAATAATAGTAAAATGATTTCAGTAATATTGTTTAATAAATTAGCCACGTTTTGAAGTTTTATTTATAAAAATTTATAGCGTTTGGTACTACATTTACATGGATTGCTCCAGGTTGTAGTTGTTCTCCATCTGCTTGAAAATGAGGTGTTATATTGTTAAAGTCTATACTTAATTTATCGGTTTTATAAGTCGTTACTTTATCCAAATCTAGTATTTTTCCGTTATATAATTTTAGTGCATTAAAGAGTATTGTTCTTTTTGAAAAATTAACTCCAATCGAAATATCCAAAAGTCCATCTTGTGGTTTGGCCTCTTTGGTTAATTGCATACCAGATCCTGTGTACTTACAAATACCTAATTGTATAATAAAGCAATCGTTATATGTTGTAGAGGTTGATTTTGTGGTAATTGTGGTCTCAAAAAGTTTAAATCTGAATAATGCTTTTAATGCTCCAATAGCATAGGTAAGCATACCTAAAGTACGTTTTGATTTTACAATATCTACAACCAATCCATCATAGCCAATACCAGCAACATTTATAAAATAGTTGTTGGGTAAATTGTTATTATGATAGCTAATACAACCAATATCTTGAGTTGTTGTACTACCATCTATAATGGTTTGTAAAGCTTTATTAGTGTTTTTTGAAATTGAATATGTTTTAATCCAATCATTACCAGTACCAATTGGTATTATACCAAAAGTAATCTCTTTTGTATCAACTGTTTTTTGGTTAAACACACCATCAATAAAATTACTTAAAGTACCATCTCCTCCAATAATAATAAATTGTCTAAACCCTTTGCTTACAGCTTGTTTAGCAATTTGTGTTTCATGTTTAGGATAGTCTGTAAACTGATAATTAATAGTAAAGTTATCTTCTAATTTTAGCTTGATGTTTTGCCATACTTTTACACCTTGTCTATTTCCAGAAACAGGGTTTATTATGACAAAAAAATGCGGTTTTGAGGTGTTGTTACTCCTTTTTTGCATGAAGTAATCGTGTCAATTTTATACTAAGATCCGTAAGTATAATTTTAGAATTTCCATTACGTTCAATGTGGTAAATGGCATCATTTAATTCGTTAGAAATATCTAAAATATTGTTATTATGTACAAAAGGAGCAAACTTTGAAAGATCAAAATTTTCAGTTTTAGTTTCAAAATAGACTAATTCTGAAGCTCCATAATTTAGTAACATAGCTTGTCTAAAAAAGTCTAAACAAAAGTTTAAAAATTGTTTTTGAGTTTCTCTTCCTGTTTTAGCAATATCTTCACTCCATCCAATCAAATCATGAATAGCTCCTTTGTTTCCTTTTGCTTTAAAAGCAGCACGAATCCAAAAAATAAACCATTTTTCAAATTGATCGTCTTCACTATCGTGATACACCAAATCACAAGCTTTATTATAGTTTCCGTCGGCTTGGTGCGCAATTTTTGTTGCTGTAGTTTCGTCTAAATTAAACTGTTTAATAATACCAGCTTTTATATCATCTTCAGCTAAAGGTGGAAAATGTAGTATTTGACAACGGGATCTAATAGTATTTATAATTTGCTCTTCATCTTCAGCAATTAGTAAAAAAACAGTATTATTTGGTGGTTCTTCAATTAGTTTTAATAGCTTATTTGCAGCTTGGGTATTCATTTTTTCAGCCATCCAAATAAGCATGACTTTATAACCGCCTTCATAGGATTTTAGACTTAAGACTTTAACAATATCCAAAGCTTCGTCCACACCAATTTGACCTTGTTTATTGTCTACACCAAGTAAACGATACCAATCAAATAAATTACCATAAGGTTGCTCTTTTAACAACTTTCTCCATTCTTCCAAAAACTGAGAGGATACTGGGTGTCTTTTAATCTTATCTGTAGTCGTAACGGGAAAAGCAAAATGTAAATCAGGATGAGATAAATTATCAAACTTTACATTACACGCTTGGTTACCATTGGTGTTTTCTCCAGATGTATTTTTACACAATATATATTGCGCATATGCAATAGCCATTGGTAAGGTACCAGAACCTTCAGGACCAATAAATAGTTGAGCATGAGGTATGCGTCCATGATCTGCACTTGTAGTCAAGTGTTTTTTAATGTGATTTAATCCTAAAATATTACTAAAAAGCATAGGCAAATATAGTTTTCTTGATAATTAAAAACTATTTTTATTTAAGATTGATTTTGTGGTACAAATTTATAGTATCGCACTATTTGTATATATTTGAAGAATATTAACGGTTTTAAATTTTAAAATGAAAAGGGTTTTAGGGTTACTATTTTGTGTAATAGGTTTAAGTCCTGTTAATGGACAACAAACTACTCAAAAAGATAGCTTGTTTACTGACGGTGTTGCTTTTAAAGCCCAAAACGAATTTTATATTTTTGGAGACGTTGTTGTTATTGGTAATAATATATTAAGTGATGACGATAAAGATGCATTTAATAATATGTTAGTCAATAATGATGACACTAAAATGCGTTATGTAGATATAGATAGGAATACCGAAACTTTTAACTCTAGTCAAGCCACATTAAAATTACCAAATAATTTTAAAAAAATTGCTTACGCAGGATTATATTGGACTGCAACGTATGCCTACGAAAAAGGGTCGCGTAAAGAGCAAAAAGGAAATTATATTTATAAAGGAAATGGTGAGCGATCTGAAATTATCAACCAAGTAAAATTTAAGCTACCCAATCAAACTTATCAAGATATTAAAGGAGAAGTTATTTATGATGGAGCTTCAAATAAGACTCATGCTATCAACTCACCTTATGTGTGTTATGCCAATGTCACAAATGTATTAAAACAATCCGATCAAGTCCCAGGAGATTATATTGTAGCCAATATAAAAGCTACAGAAGGTTATTTATCTGGAGGAAGTGCTGGTGGATGGATGTTATACGTTATATATCAGGCACCAACAGATAACCCTAAATATATTTCTACTTATCATGGTTTTGCTTTAATTAATAAAGAAGAACCTTTAGATATTAATTTTAATAATTTTAAATCTGTCGAAAAAGGAGACGTAAAAACCAAAGTCGTTTTATCTGCCTTAGAAGGTGATGCAGCTTTAGAAGGAGACCAATTTGCTATTATAAAACAACAGGATGGAAGTTTTCAATCCTTAAGTAATGGTGCGCGTTACCAACAAAACTTTTTTAATAGTTCAATAACTAATAATAGCATTAAAAACAGAGATAGATATCCAAATAGTGAAAACACTCTTGGATTTGATATTGCAACCTTAGATATTCCTAATTACAATAACTCTATAATTAACAACAGTACTAGTCAAACAACCTTGAGACTAAAAACGCAATCGGATAGATTTTATCTTTATTTTACAGCCTTTCAGACAGAAATTGCACAAACCTATTTTGACGATATTGTCCAAGAAAACAATCCAAATGCTAGTAAAAACGCATCTGTATCACCAGAAATTGTCAGATCACAACCAGAATCTAATCCAAGTTATAATACCAAAAAGAAACGTAAGCCATATAAATACAATAAACGCGGACTTAGCTCTAAAGCGTTTAAATACTTGAAAAATAAAAAATCTACTATAATTTCAGGTATTGAAGGTGGTTATTACGTCGTAACAGGTGTGTTTTCTGAAGCAATTTTAGCAGGAAAATGGACCTCAAATTTAATAAAAAAAGGCTTCAAAGCTAATGCTTTTATAAATCCAAAAAACAGTTGGAATTACGTGTATTTATTACGTAGTGATTCTGCTGAAGAAGCCTTTAATTATGCAGAAGATTTAAAAATTAATTACAGATATAGAGACACTTGGGTGTTAAAAGCAAACCTAGACTAAACACATAAAAAGATAAAAATGAAAACACTAAACGACTTCAATTTTAAAAATAAAAAAGCATTAATCCGTGTAGACTTTAATGTACCATTAGACG
This sequence comes from Olleya sp. ITB9, assembly GCF_001315805.1. NCBI lineage: Bacteria > Pseudomonadati > Bacteroidota > Flavobacteriia > Flavobacteriales > Flavobacteriaceae > Olleya > Olleya sp. ITB9. The sequence goes on along the minus strand of NZ_BCBW01000039.1, from coordinate 3,819 downwards.
CTAATTTTAATGTCACAGACGCTACCAGAATCCAAGCAGCAAAACCAACAATAATCAAGATTCTTGAAGATGGAGGAAGCTGTATTTTAATGTCACATTTAGGACGACCAAAAGGTGTTCAAGATGAGTTTTCATTACAACATATTGTAGATAAAGTAGAAGATGTTATTGGTGTCGAAACCACTTTTGTATCTAATTGTATTGGTGAAGAGGCGGAAGCAGCTGCAGCAAAGTTAGAACCAGGTAAAATTTTGATTTTAGAAAACTTACGTTTTCATGAAGAGGAGTCAAAAGGTGATGTCGCTTTCGCGGAAAAATTAGCCAAACTTGGAGATATTTACGTAAATGATGCTTTTGGTACAGCGCATAGGGCTCATGCATCAACAACTATTATCGCTCAGTTTTTTCCAGAAAATAAATGTTTTGGAAGCCTTTTAGAGCAAGAAATTAAAAGTATTGATAAAGTAATGAAAACTGGCGAAAAACCAGTATTAGCTGTTCTTGGAGGAGCAAAAGTATCTTCAAAAATTACAATTATCGAAAATATTTTAGATAAAGTAGACCATTTAATCATAGGTGGAGGTATGACTTTTACCTTCATAAAAGCACAAGGTGGTAGTGTTGGAGATTCTATTTGTGAAGACGATAAAATGGACTTAGCATTAGATATTTTAAAACAAGCCAAAGCTAAAAACGTTCAAATACATTTACCAGTAGATGTACTTGCAGCAAATGCATTTAGTAATGATGCAGATACGCAAGTTATAGACGTTACTAAAATACCAGATGGATGGCAAGGTTTAGATGCTGGACCAAAGTCAAAAGCGATGTTTCATGATGTGGTAATGCAGTGTAAAACTATTCTTTGGAATGGACCTTTGGGTGTTTTTGAAATGGAAACATTTGCAAACGGAACCATTGAGTTAGGAAACTCGATTGCAGAGGCTACTAAAAACGGAGCGTTTTCATTAGTCGGAGGAGGAGACTCTGTTGCAGCTGTTAAACAATTTGGTTTTGAGCATAAAGTAAGCTACGTAAGTACAGGTGGAGGAGCAATGTTAGAAAGCCTTGAAGGTAAAACTTTACCAGGTATTGCTGCTATATTAGAATAATAGACCGCTTTAACACGTTATTTTTATATAAACAAGACATAAATGCAGCAGATAAAAACATATATAATTTTCTTTTTACTCTGTATAGTGGCTACTATTGGGTATTCTCAAGACACTATACAACAACAAACAAGACTTAAACAGGACCAGCTAGAAGAAGGTCAGGATTATGTAATCGATACGATTATTGATGGTCAAACTTATTTTAAAAAAGCCATAAAAGCTGTTCAAACAGTAGACTTATCAAAAGGTTTACAAGATCACGAATTTGCAGCTAAGATTGATAAAGAATGGTTGGATGAGCTGTATAGTAACACATTATTTGATACAATATACAGAGACGTTTCTAATTTAAAATATAAAGCAGTTTATTATCCAGAGTTAACTACAGACACATTAAAAGCAAGGTTACAGCGCTTAAATGCTAGAACTCCTTTTAATGTCGAGTATAATCCTGGTTTAGAAAATGTTATTAAATCATTTTTAAAAAATCGTCATCAATCTTTTGAGCGTTTAATGGGATTAAGTAACTATTACTTTCCAATGTTTGAACGCGAGTTAGATAATTATGACATTCCTTTAGAAATGAAATATCTAGCAATTGTAGAGTCAGCCCTAAAACCACGTGCTAGATCTAGAGTAGGAGCAACTGGTTTATGGCAATTTATGTTTGCTACAGGTAAAGAATATGGACTAGATGTAAGTAGTTATGTAGATGAGCGTAGTGACCCTATTAAAGCAACTATAGCAGCTTCAAGATACTTATCTAAACTTTATAAATTATTTGGAGATTGGGACTTGGCTTTAGCAGCTTATAATTCTGGACCAGGTAATGTAAGTAAAGCCATTAGACGTTCTGGTGGATATAAAAATTACTGGAATATCAGACCAAATCTTCCACGTGAAACAGCAGGTTATGTTCCTGCTTTTTTAGCAACAATGTATATTTTTGAATATGCTAAAGAACATGGTTTTGTTCAACATAAACCAGAGTTTCATTTAATTGAAACAGATACTATCCACGTTAAACAAATGATTACTTTAGATCAAGTATCAGAGTACACAGGTGTTAAAATTGAAACACTTCAGTTTTTAAATCCAGCATACAAATTAGATATCATTCCTTTTATTAAAGGTAAAAATTACACCTTAAGATTACCACGTAATATTATTGGAGCTTTTGTTAATAACGAAGACCAATTGTATGCGCATGCTAAAGCAGAACTTGATAAGCGTGAAAAACCGTTACCTAAATTTCAAAATGCAGATGCAAAAACAAGATACAGAGTTAAGCAAGGTGATTATTTAGGAAAAATTGCCAGAAAATTTGGAGTTAGAGTCAGTCAAATTAAACAATGGAATGGCTTACGTAACAACAACCTTAAAATTGGTCAACGTTTAACAATTTATCCAAGAAACGGAGTGCCAGTTAGTAGATCTAAAGCAACAGCCTCAAATAATAAAAAGGCAAAAATGCTAAAAGGAAAAACCTATACAGTCCAACAAGGAGACAGTTTATGGAGTATTTCTCAAAAATTTGCAGGAGTTTCTATTCAAAATATTAAAGATTGGAACGATATTAGTGGTACTAGATTAAAACCAGGAATGAAGTTAATTATCTCAAAAGGATAAGTCGCTTTTTAAATAACATATTGAAATGAAAAAAATAGCTGTATTATTAGTATTAGTTGTAACATTTTTATCGTGCAATGAAGGATCAAAAAGCAACCAACGTATAGTCCCAAAATCATCAGGGAATTTATACAATGTTAATGTTGTTATTGATAATCAATTATGGAAAGGACAAGTTGGAGATGTGGTTAGAGACATTTTAACAACTGTAGTTCCAGGATTACCACAACAAGAACCAATGTTTGATATTAATCAAATTCCGCCTCAAGTATTTACAGGGTTTGCAACTCAAAACAGAATTGTTTTAAAAGTAGAATTAGGAGAACCGTCTGATATTAAAATAGCTAATAACCCATATGCAAAGCCTCAAAAATTAATAGTGGTAAAAGGTAAAGACAATGCAGATATTATCAAGGTTCTAAAAACGAATAAAGAAAAGATATTAGAAACCTTTAAAAACCAAGAAATAAAGGCGCGTCAAACATTAACTTTAAAATCACCACACGTTAATAATAATATTGAAAAAGTCTTAGGATTAACGCTTAAATTTCCTTCTGCTTATAGAGTAGCAAAAGAAGATGGTTCTTTTTTCTGGATTAGAAAAAATCTAACTACAGGTACCAATAACTTTATGGTTTATCCAATTCCGTTAGAGGCTATCAATAAAGAAGGTGATATTATACAACAGGTGATAAAAATTAGAGACAGCGTTGGTAAAAAGTACATTCCAGGACCAATTGAAGGTTCTTACATGAAAACTGAAGAAGCTTACACACCGTTTTTATTTAAAACAATAATAGATAATAAACCAGCATTTGAAGTAAGAAGTACTTGGGATATTGAAGGTACATACAACGCAGGACCATTTTTAAATTATTTAATAGAAGACAAAATCAATAACCGTTATATAGTTATTGAAGGCTTTACCTTTGCACCATCTGTTAATAAACGTGATTACGTATTAGAGTTAGAGTCTATTATTAAATCACTAAAAATAAATAAGTAACAACTTAAAACTTCAATTTAGGATATAAAAAAAACACACATGCAATGATTCATTGGTTTATAGTTAATT